>JAZRWF010000082.1:0-19212 GCA_045599565.1 Lachnospiraceae bacterium | reverse complement strand
GGCGAAAGTGCCTCAGATAAACTGAAGGACGAGTTATACGATCTTGGTATCGTAGACTTTTTGGATTTTAATGTTAGCGAAGAGACTTCGTATAAGAGATTAAAAAACACTGTCGCTGTCCATATGCGAGGCACCAAGCGTGCCGAGTATATGGCAGAGCGCGACAGCCTTACAGGAGCTTTGAACCTATCGGGGCTCAGACGACGCTTTACAGAGATAGTTCGCATGGCGCCAGATGCAAAGTACACACTGGTCTATTCGGACTTAAAGAACTTTAAGTATTTTAACTCCATCTTTGGCTATGAAAAGGGTAATGAGCTCTTAATCAAGTGGGTGGAGATAATAAAAAAATATTGCAGTGAGGATTCTCTGATATGCCGTGTGACGGCTGATCAGATTATCACGGTGACTGTAAATAGAAGCGAGGATGATATACAGCACCTTGCTGTAATTATTCTGAATGAGCTTCGAGAGCAGTTTAAGAATCAGTTCGGTGATTATGTGATTCACAGAATAGATGGCTGCTATGAGTATAATCCTAAGGCTGGCAGAGATGAGACCTTTGATCAGATCATAGGCTATGCCAGACAGGCGCAAAAGAGCATAAAGGACAAGGTGGACAGTGGATGTGCATTTTACAATGATGAAATGTGGCACTCTAAGCAGCGAAAGATAGAGCTGAATGGACATCTTGAAAATGCTATTAAAAATGGTGAGATTTTTATAAATCTTCAGCCTCAGTATAATTTGGTTTCGGGTGAAATTATAGGTGCGGAATGCCTTTGTCGCTGGAAGCATGCTTCCTATGGCATGATATCACCTGCCGAGTTTATACCGGCTTTGGAAGAGACAGGGAAGATATATGAGCTGGATTACTTTGTATGGGAAGAGGCCTGCAAGAATTTAAGGCGCTGGCTGGATGAGGGAAAGAGACTTTCCCTGGCCGTAAATGTATCCAGAAAAGATATTGGAAGAGACGATTTGCCTACTGTATTTGGCAATCTTATAAATAAATATGGCCTTGAGCCAGATATGCTTCGCATAGAAATTACTGAGTCCGTTTTTATGGATGATGCGAAGATATTTGTCGATCTAATCGCAAAGTTCGCTGAGCTGGGCTTTTCAGTGGAGATGGATGACTTCGGAAGCGGTTATTCCTCTATGAACCTTTTACATCGAGTGAATGTAGATGTGCTGAAGCTTGACATGGGCTTCCTTCGCGATGGTGAGCTATCAGAAAAGTCAGGAAATATTATAAACTCTGTGGTTAAGATGGCACATGTATTAAATATTCACGTGCTAGCAGAGGGTGTGGAGACTGCAGACCAGGCAGAGTTTTTAAAGAACATAGGCTGCCTGATGGTTCAGGGTTATTATTTCTCAAGACCTATAACTGTGGAGGCATTTGACGAGCTTATAGAGACAGCTGCGCTGGCTTCACATGAGGAGAGCTTCGATAAGTATCAGCTCTTTAACATTCAGGAGCTCTTTGACAAGCAGAGTGCCGGAAGCTTTATCTTTAACAACTGTATGGGACCAGCGGCTCTGTTTGAATTCGACAATAAAAATATGATTCCTATCATCGCAAACGATGAGCTGTGTTCATATATAGGCTGGACCAAGGAGAGGTTCGACGCATATAAGGATGATATGCTAAAGCTTCTGACCGAGAAGAATATTAGTATAGTAAAGAGGGCTGTCAAAAAGGCTATCAAGGATGGCGTTTCTATAAATACTATCCATATCGCTAAGATTCACAAGTACTGTATTCTTCGCATGCGTTTGGTCTTCAGCGAGAAAAAGCGCCAAATGTTCTTTATGGAGTTTACAGATATCACAAAGGTCAAGAGGCTGGAGAAGAAGGTCTTAGAGCTTCAGCAAAGGCTGATAGAGGATATAGATGTACAGAAGAAGAAGGAGCTTGAAATCAGATGGGAAAAGGAGAAGCTTCAGGCAGCCATGAATATGCCGGGCTTCTGTTTATATGAGTACCTTCCGGACGAGGACACCATGAAGCTTATCGTACATATGCCAAACGGCGAAATTCATGAGAGGGTGGCAGAGGACTACCTTACTAATGTAGCTAAAAAGAATTGGGTGGCATTTGAGGATGCAGGCAGATACTGTGACACTATTAGAGAAGTTCTAAGCACCGGAGAGAGCAGAAATGTTTTGGTACAGGCGATTTATCCGGGTGGGGAATATCATATGACAAAATATTTCTTTACACCGGTTATAGACACAAATGGCAAGGTTTACCGCGTGGTGGGCAGAGCAGACAGAGTGTCGGATAATGAAGAGTAATTTATAATTTCCATAAAAGAAAGGGCAGACTTAAGATGAAGGTTTTAATCGTAGGAAGCGGCGGCAGAGAGCATGCTATCGCTATGGCTGTAGCAAAGAGCAAGAGAGTAGATAAGATTTACTGTGCACCAGGTAATGCAGGTATCGCATCTATAGCAGAGTGTGTAAATATTAAGGCTATGGAGTTTGACAAGCTCAAGGCTTTTGCAATAGAGAATGCCATCGATTTTACCATTATCGGAATGGATGATCCACTCGTGGGCGGTATCGTAGATGCATTCGAGGAGGCAGGTCTTAAGTGCTTTGGACCTAGAAAGAATGCAGCTATCCTTGAGGGCTCAAAGGCGTTCTCGAAGGATCTTATGAAAAAGTATAACATTCCTACAGCTGCATATGAGACCTTTACTGATGCAGCAGAGGCTCTTAAATATTTAGAGACCAGTGAGTATCCTATCGTTTTAAAGGCAGATGGGCTTGCACTTGGCAAGGGTGTTCTCATCTGTATGAACAAGGAGGAAGCATTTGCCGGTGTAAAGGAAATCATGGAGGACAAGAAGTTCGGTTCTGCGGGAAATAAGATGGTCGTAGAGGAGTTTATGACTGGCCGCGAGGTGTCTGTGCTTTCATTCGTAGATGGAAAGACTATTAAAATCATGTCCTCTGCGCAGGATCACAAGCGTGCAAAGGATGGCGATCAGGGTCTTAACACTGGTGGTATGGGTAACTTTTCGCCTAGCCCATTCTACACTGACGAGGTGGATGAGTTCTGTAAGAAGTACATCTACCAGGCAACTGTGGATGCGATGGCTAAGGAGGGAAGAGAGTTCAAGGGTGTTATTTTCTTTGGACTTATGCTCACTCCTAAGGGACCAAGAGTTCTTGAGTACAATGCGAGATTCGGTGATCCAGAGGCACAGGTGGTTCTGCCAAGACTTGAGAATGACATTATAGATGTTATGGAAGCCTGTGTGGATGGCACACTTGATAAGATAGACCTTAAGTTTGAGGACAAGGCCTGCGTATGTGTAGTGCTCGCTTCCGACGGCTACCCTGTAGCTTATGAGAAGGGCTTCCCTATCACTGGCTTTGATAAGTTTGACAATGAAACCTACTTCTGTTATCACGCTGGAACAGCCTTTAATGATAAGGGTGAAATCGTGACAAACGGTGGCCGCGTGCTTGGAATCACAGCCAAGGGTGACACTCTTAAGGAAGCCAGAGAGAATGCTTATAAGGCTACCGAGTGGGTGGAGTTTGAGAACAAATACATGAGACATGATATAGGAAAAGCAATCGATGAGGCTTAATGATATAAAGCAGGAGGCAAAGGAGCGCTTCCAAAAGTATTTGAGAAGAAGCAGCGATGTACTTCGCTGGATAGTGGCAGCTATTCTGGTAGGGCTGACCGTGGGTGCGGTGGCGGCTGCATTTGCTAAGACATTGATAGAGGTGACGAACTTCAGAGTTTCGCATTCATATCTTGTATATGCCCTTCCAGTAGGCGGTATGATTATTACGCTGTATTACCATATCCTCTTAAAGGGTGAAAAGGATGGCGGAACTAATAAGGTTATAGAGGCTATCAGAACCGACAAAGGTATGGAAGGCCGCTATGTGCCTTTGATTTTCCTCTCTACTGCGCTTACCCACCTTGTGGGTGGTTCAGCAGGCCGTGAGGGAGCCGCACTTCAGATAGGCGGAGCGATGGGCTCTAAGATAGGAAAGCTTCTTAAGCTTAATCTCACTGACAGGCAGACCCTTATAATGTGCGGTATGTCTGCTTCCTTCAGCGCACTCTTTGGGACACCTATGGCAGCTTCCATCTTTTCGATAGAGCTGGCTTCGGTAGGTATAATGCATTATGCGGCGCTGGTTCCATGCGTAATAGCTTCCCTTATAGCAAGCTTTGTATCGCATTCATTCGGTGTTACTCACACAGAGTACCTCGTGGGCGAAATACCTGCCTTTGGCTTTATGAGTGGTGCGAAGATTATTTTACTAGCTCTTTTAGTGGGATATCTTTCTATAATATTCTGCGTGGTATTACATAATTCATCTAAGCTTGCAAACACATATATTAAGAATCCTTACATCAAAGGTCTTATCCTTGGATCTGCGGTTTTAATCCTTACGTTCTTAGTGGGTGATATGACCTACAATGGCGCTGGAAACGATGTGATTGCGCGTGCATTTGTCGCTAATGCACCATGGTATCAGTGGGCACTAAAGCTGATATTTACTGCGATTACCCTGGCGGCTGGCTATAAGGGCGGAGAAATCGTGCCTACTCTTTTCGTGGGTGCGTCCTTTGGCTCGTTTATGGCACAGGTGCTTAACCTTCCGGTGGGACTTTGCGCAGCAGTGGCTATGGGAGCTCTTTTCTGCGGTGTTACGAACTGCCCGCTGTCATCGCTTCTTATTTGCTTTGAGCTGTTTGGCTATGAGGCTATGCCATATTACCTGTTAGCAGTTTCTATAAGCTACATGGTAAGCGGCTACTACGGTCTCTACAGCAGCCAGAAGATTGTATACAGTAAGTATAAGAGTAATTACATAGACAGAAGGGTGTCGTGATGAATACAAGATTTTATAATGCCAGAATTCTGGTTTCAAAGGAAAATCACAGCTTTGATATAGTGACTGGAGAGCTTTGGGTAGAGGGTGATAAAATCGCACTTGTGGGCGCTGTAGATAAAAATGAGGCACTTAAGTTCGACCGAGAGATAGACTGCAGCGGAAAGCTTATAATACCTGGCTTTAAGAATGCACACACACACACAGCCATGACATTCCTTCGCTCATACGCTGACGATGTTTCGCTTCAGACATGGCTCTTTGAGAAGGTGTTCCCACATGAGGATCAGCTGACAGAGGATGACATTTACTGGCTGGATATACTTGGAATCATGGAGTACCTTAGTTCAGGTATCACCTCGAACTTTGATATGTACTTCTTCCCACCTAAGAACGCTAAGGCCTCTGTGGACTGTGGCTTCAGAACAGTTCAAACCTCGGGACTTAACAATTTCGGTGGCTCACTTGAGGTGCTGGAGGAGAATTATAATATAGTAAATGGAATGGGTCCACTGTCGAAGTTTGTTATAGGCTTCCACGCCGAGTATACCACTTCGATGGAGCTGATGGAGGGTGTAGCTAAGCTGGCGCAGAAATATAAATCACCTTGCTTTACACATAATTCTGAAACGGCTTCTGAGGTAAAGGAATGTATAGAGCGCTGGGGTAAGACACCTACTGAGCTTACCGATTCACTTGGAATGTATGAGTATGGCGGTGGTGGGTACCATTGTGTTCACTTTAGCGACAAAGACTATGAAATCTTTAAGTCTAAGGGCTTATATGCAGTTACAAATCCAGGAAGCAATGTGAAGCTGGCAAGCGGTTTCCCAGATGTAAAGAGGTTTTTGGATGAGGGAATAAATCTGGCTATTGGTACAGATGGACCTGCATCTAATAACTGTCTGGATATGTTCAAGGAAATGTTTTTAACAGTAGGTCTTCCTAAGGTGGTTAATAACGACGCTGCATGTGTGCCTGCTGAGGAGGTTTTATATAGTGCAGTCACCCAGGGAGCACGCGCTATGAGCCTTCCAGAGTGCGATAATATCGCTGTCGGAAAACAGGCAGATATTATAATGCTTGATCTCATGCAGCCTAATATGCAGCCAGAGAATAACATTGTTAAGAATATAGTATATGCCGGTGGAAAGCAGAATGTAGTGATGACTATGGTAGCTGGTAAGATTTTGTATGAAAACGGAATCTATAACATAGGCTTTGATCCAAAGGAAATCTACACCAAGGCTAATGCTATTATAGGCAGAATGAAATAGAGTTATGAAGGTATATTATATAGAGCACTCTGCATTCTTAGTGGAGCTGGAAACTAAATACCTGCTATTCGATTACTTTGAACACAGTGTTATTCCAGAGATAGGCTATGAGGGAAACATGCCTATACTTTCGGATGAAAAGCCTTTATATGTGTTTGCATCTCATGGGCACAAGGATCACTGGTCCTTAGAGACGCTCAGATGGGCAAAGGATAGGGAGAATATTCACTATGTACTAGCAAAGCATATTAGGCTGGGCGCAAATTATCTCAAAAGAAATGAGATAGACAGTGATATAAAGAAAAAAATCACATTTGTAGCTGCTGAAAATGAGTACAAGGTGGATGACATGAAGATTACGACGCTCAGAAGCAATGATGAGGGCGTAGCTTTCTTTGTAAACACAGACGGAGTCAATATCTATCATGCAGGTGATTTGAACTGGTGGGGCTCTACCATAGGTCAGGGTGAGCTTTATACAAACACCTATGGTATGTCATATAAAAGAGAGCTAAAGGCGCTTAAGGATAAGCTTATAGATGTGGCCTTCGTGGTGTTAGACCCACGACTGGGCGAGGAAAGCTATTATCTTGGGCTGGAATACTTTCTTAAGAACATAGAGTGTGATCTGGTGTTTCCAATGCACCTTTGGAAACAATATGAGGTGATAGACAGGTTTAAAAGACGACCTGGACTTGCTGGATTAGCAGAAAAGGTAGTAGATATAGATAGAGAGAATATATTGTTTAATCTAGATTAAAGTAATCAACGACACTTTAAGGCATATATAAGTTTTAAAAGAAAATATGGCGATATTTAAACAAGAATTAACTTTAGAAGAATTCAACCCGGAAATCATAATGAATTCGGGACAGGTCTTTAGAATGACCTATGATAAGAAGACGAGGGTATATGAAGCAAAGAGCGGCTCAAGGGAGGTGCTCTTTTACTTTAATGAAAAGGATGACTGCTTTGATTTTGTATGTGAGAACTTCGAGTTCTGGAAGGCATATTTTGACTTTGACACAGATTACGGCAGGATTAACAGACAGATTCTTTTGGGTGAAGATGCCTTTTTAAAGAAGGCTCTCGATGTTTCTTTTGGAATGAGAATACTTAGACAGGATCTGTTTGAGACGATTATCAGCTACATGATATCGCAGAATAATAACATACCTCGAATTAAGAAGAGTATAAATGCCCTATGCGATTATTTGTCCGATGGAGTGGCATTTCCTACTTATGAGGTGCTCGCAAGCGTACCTGAGGCAGAGCTTAGCGCACTGGCTGGGCTGGGTTATAGAGCAGAATATATATCACTTTTCTGCAAGGGCTTGGCAGGCGGGGAATTCTCGTTAGAGGACTATCATGGGCTAACCTATGAGGTTGCTTTGGAGGCTCTTATGAAGCACAAGGGAATAGGTCCTAAGGTGGCGAACTGCATAGCGCTGTATGGACTTCATATTATGGACAGCTATCCTATAGACACCTGGATGAAGAAGATTATAAAGGAAGATTACAGTCAGTATGACTTAAAGAGCTATATGGATTACCTCCATGGTAATTATCCGAGGATGGAGGGCTATATCCAGCAGCTTCAGTTTTATTATAAAAGGAGTCTTAAGTGAGACTGATATTTCTTATATTCGCCAGTTTAGCGCTATTGGCAGCAGCTATATTTGATATTAAGAACAAAAAAGTACCTAATAAATACATTTGTTTAATCATGATTATATCGATTTTGTTGTTATTTTTAGGCATAACAATGTATTTTATCGACTCAAATGAGCTTTTAATAAGTGTGTGGAAAAGCCTGTGCATAGTGTTTATAACTTTCGGAATGGCTTTTTTGGTAGGTAAAATACGCCACGTAGGGGTTCTTGGAGCGGGCGATGTGAAAATCGCCTTTGTTTTATGTTTGATTTATAACATGGATGATATGATATTTTTCATAGCGTTTATGCTTGTATTTAGCGGAGCTTGGTATATTGTTATGACAGGATTTAACAAAATGGAAAAGAGGGAAAGGTTTCCGCTGGTTCCATTTATGTTTTTGGGGAGTTTAGTGGTGCTTTTTTCGAGGGGAGTGTTAGTATGAGAGAGGAAATATACACGATACCAGTGAATGATGCAGTGAATGCGGATGATGAATGTCCTTTTTGCTACATAGAAAGAATGGTTGAACATAAGTTGATGGACTTCGTTTTAGGAAACGGTGCCAGCTACATGGAAAGTGATATAAGGGATTTGACTGATGAGCATGGATTCTGCAAAGAGCATTTCAAGAAAATGTTTAAGTATCAGAATGCGCTTGGCAATGCTTGGATATTATCTACTCACTATAACCGTATCATGAAGGAGATGGATAAGGCGTTTAAGGATTTTTCTTTTACAGGCGGTAAAGCTGGGCTCTTTAGCAGGAAAAACTCGGATGAGGGATTGAATTCTATTACGAAGTGGACCAGGGAGAGAGAAAAACGCTGCTATATCTGTGAAAACTTTTCATCAAGCTATGAAAGATATATGGACACGTTCTTTAACCTGTATGAGTCAGACAGCGAGTTTAAAAGAAAGGTAGATGGCGGCAAAGGCTTTTGTCTCACTCACTATGGAGATGTGATAGAGGGTGCATCCAAGAGATTAAAGGCAGATCAGTATAAAGCATTTGCTGAAAGGTCAATGGAGCTTATGAGAAGAAACATGAAGCGCCTTTATGATGATGTGGACTGGATGATACAAAAGTATGACTATCGGAACAAGGATGCGGACTGGAAAACATCAAAGGATGCGGCTCAGAGAGCTATGCAAAAGCTGAAGGGCGGATACCCTGCTGATGACGATTATAGAATGAAAAAGTAATTTGTTAAATTCTGAATTGATTTGACAAAAAAGGCTTAAAGTTGTAAACTTTCTACTGTTAAGGAGAATTTGTTATGGGTGATTTGGGAAACACACAGTTCTTTTCAGTGGCAAAGGAAAATGAACTAAGCGTAAAAGAGATAATAGCCAGAGTGTATAGTGCTATGACAGAGAAGGGATATAATCCTGTAAATCAGATAGTGGGATATATCATGTCAGGCGATCCTACATACATTACCAGTCATAATGGCGCCAGAAGTCTTATTATGAAAATCGAAAGAGATGAGCTGGTAGAGGAGCTGTTGAGAGAGTACATAAACAGAGAGGCCTGGAACTAGTGGAGCGTCTTATCGGGCTGGATTTTGGAAAGCATACCGTGGGTGTGGCTGTCAGCGACGAGCTGGGAATGCTGGCTCATGAGCTGGAGACTATTACAAGAGAACGTCCTGGAATGATTAAGCCTACGGTCGCGCGAATCGGAGAGATAGCTAAGAGTACTGGCGCGACTAAGCTCATATTGGGATACCCTAAGAATATGGATGGCAGTGAAGGCTTTCGCTGTGAGGAAACATTAGAATTTAAGGCAGTCCTGGAACGACGTCTGGGATTGCCTGTTATATTATGGGATGAACGTCTTACCACTGTGGAGTCCGCAGAGCTTTTGGACGAGATGGGGGTAAAGAGGAGCGAGCAGAAAAAGGTGATAGACCAGATAGCGGCGGCTATTATTTTGCAGGATTATATGGAGAGCGTATGGAAACGATAAAGTTAACTAGTAATGATGGTGAAGAGCTGGAGCTTTATATTTTAGAGGAGACAAAGCTTAATGGAAATACTTATATTCTCACAGCAGAAAACGAGGACGGCGATGGAGATGCATATATCCTAAAGCAGGTCGGCGAAGACGGTGAGGATGTGATATATGAAGGCATCGAGGATGAGACTGAGTACGATGCTGTAGCTAAAGTATTTATGGAACTCATGGACGACGTAGAGTTCGAGTAGAAAGTTTTAGGAGGATTTAATTTATTTTGGAAGCACAATTAAATACAAAGCTGAGAGTTATACCTCTTGGCGGCCTTGAGCAGATCGGCATGAATATTACTGCCTTCGAGTATGGAGACAGTATTATCGTGGTGGACTGCGGCCTTGCCTTCCCAGAGAATGATATGTTGGGCGTGGATCTGGTCATACCAGATGTAACATATCTAAAGGATAATGCGGACAAGGTTAAGGGCTTTTTTATAACTCACGGACACGAGGATCACATCGGTGCGATTCCTTATGTCTGCAAGGAGTTTAATGCGCCTATTTATGCGACGAAGCTCACCGTGGGCTTGATAGAGCATAAGCTGGCTGAGCATGATCTATTAGAGAAGGTGCGCCGTAAGGTGGTCAGCTATGGACAGCATATAAATGCAGGCTGCTTTCGAGTGGAGTTCATCAAGACGAATCACAGTATTTCAGATGCAGCTGCACTAGCTATATATTCGCCTGCTGGAATCATTGTACACACTGGAGATTTCAAGGTGGATTACACACCGGTATTCGGAGATGCGATAGACCTCCAGCGCTTTGGAGAGATAGGAAAGAAGGGTGTTTTAGCCCTTATGTGCGATTCCACTAACGCTGAAAGATCCGGCTTTACGCCATCTGAAAAGACGGTCGGAAAGGCTATAGATGCGATTTTTACTGAGAATGTCAGAAGCCGAATTATAATAGCGACCTTTGCCTCAAATGTTGACCGAGTACAGCAGATTATTAATTCTGCATTTAAATTCGGTAGAAAAGTAGCTGTGGATGGCAGGTCGATGGTTAACATTATAGCTACGGCATCAGAGCTTGGCTATCTTAACATACCAGATAACACGCTTATCGAGATAGAAAATATTAAGAATTACCCTGACGATAAGATTTGTCTGGTTACGACAGGTTCTCAGGGAGAGTCCATGGCTGCCCTGTCAAGAATGGCAAATGGAACCTCAAAGAAGGTTAGCATAAAGCCTGGCGATACCATCGTCTTTTCTTCGCATCCGATACCGGGAAATGAAAAGGCTGTAAGTAATGTTATAAATGAACTCTCTGCAAGAGGTGCTAATGTCGTTCTTCAGGATGTGCATGTTTCAGGACATGCATGCGCTGAGGAGATTAAGCTTATATATTCTCTTGTTAGACCTAAGTACTCTGTGCCGGTGCACGGCGAATACAAGCATCTTAAGGCTCAGGCAGGTATAGCAGAAAGTCTTGGGATACCAAAGGATAATATTTTCATTCTGACATCTGGTCAGGTGCTCGAGTTTGACAACGATGGGAATGCGGCTCAAAATGGTCATGTCCACACTGGTGCTATCATGGTAGATGGCCTGGGAGTAGGAGATGTAGGAAATATTGTCCTAAGAGACAGACAAAAGCTGGCAGAAGATGGTATCATAGTGGTGGTTATGACCTTAGACAGCGCCACCGGTGAGGTGCTGGCAGGACCTGATATCGTAAGCCGCGGCTTTGTGTATGTCAGAGAGTCAGAGGATCTGATGGACAGTGCGCAGAATTTGCTCTATGAGACTATGGATGAGCTAAAGGGTGTGACTGACTGGACTAGGATTAAGAGTGTGATCAGAGATAGCTTGGGCGATTTTGTCTGGAAGGAGACTAAGAGACGTCCTATGATTATGCCGATTATAATGGAAGTATAGGATGAATACAGATAGATTTTCAGTGTTTGCAGATTCTATGATGCCGCCTCTTGACGGCTTTCTTACGGATTTGGAGACGTGGGCAAGAGTGAATTTTGTGCCTGTAGTAAGGCCTGCCACGGCGAGACTTTTGCAGTCGCTTGTTATCTCAAAGCAGCCAAGAAGAATTCTTGAAATAGGCACTGCTGTCGGCTATTCGGGAGCTTTGATGCTAAAGGCTGTGCCTGAAGCGTCCTTAGTTACGATAGAAAGCTATGATGTGAGGGTTACACAGGCGAGGGAGAACTTTGAAAAAGCAGGCGTGAGCGGGCGGGTTACCCTTTTGGAGGGCGATGCAAATGTACTTTTGCCTACCTTAGAGGGTGAGTTCGATTTTATCTTCGTGGACGCAGCGAAGGGTCAGTATATTTCGTTTTGGCCTGAGGTAAAGAGGCTCTGTGGAAGTCATGGCATGGTAGTGACAGATAATGTCCTTTTCGAAGGGGTTATTATGGAGAGCAAGTTCTCTGTAGAGAGACGTGATCGAACCATACACAAGAGAATGCGTGAGTATTTATATGAGCTATGTCACGACGAAGAGTTTTCCACTGGAATTATTCCTATAGAAGATGGAGTGGCTATTAGCGCGAGGAAATGATGAGAAATATAGAATTATTAGTGCCGGCCAGTAGCTTAGAGGTGCTTAAGGTAGCGGTTATATTTGGTGCGGATGCTGTATATATAGGCGGCGAGGCTTTTGGACTGAGAGCTAAGGCTAAGAACTTTACCATAGAGGAGATGAAGGAGGGTGTAGAATTCGCCCACAGCCATGGTAAAAAGGTCTATGTCACAGCTAATATTTTAGCTCATAATCAGGATTTAGAGGATGCCAAAGCATATTTTACAGAGCTTAAGGCTGTAAAGCCAGATGCCTTCATCATCTCAGACCCTGGTATGTTTACGATAGCTAAGGAGGTTTGCCCGGAGATAGATATTCATATCAGCACACAGGCGAACAATACTAACTATGCTACCTATAACTTCTGGTGGAAGCAGGGGGCTACTCGTGTAGTGTCGGCAAGAGAGCTGCCTTTGGCGGAAATAAAGACTATAAGAGGAAATATTCCTAAGGAGATGGAGATAGAGAGCTTCATACACGGGGCGATGTGTATTTCATATTCGGGGAGATGTTTGCTTTCGAATTATTTCACTGGAAGGGATGCTAACAGAGGTGAGTGCACGCATCCATGCCGTTGGAAGTATGCAGTGGTAGAAGAGCAGCGCCCAGGTGAGTATCTGCCTGTGTACGAGAATGAGAGAGGTACCTACATCTTTAATTCAAAGGATCTTTGCATGATAGAGCATGTGGATGATCTTATAGATGCAGGAATAGACAGCTTCAAGATAGAGGGACGTATGAAGACTGCTTTATACGTAGCTACTGTAGCTAGAACCTATCGAAAGGCTATAGATGACTTTTTAGAGAGTCCGGAAAAGTATAAGGCGAATATGGATTGGTATCTAAGCCAGATATCAGCCTGCACTTATCGAAATTTTACAACAGGATTTTACTACGGAAAACCATCTGAGGAAGCTCAGATATATGATTCCAATACATATAATGCAGATTATATTTATCTTGGAATATGCGGAAAATGCGATGGTCGCGGATATACACCTATTGAGCAGAGGAACAAATTCTGTGTGGGTGACGAAATAGAAATCATGAAGCCTGGTTTTGAAAATGTAAAGGTAACTGTGAAGGGCATATATGATGAAGAGGGAAATCCTATGGAGTCCTGCCCTCATTCTAAGCAGAAGCTTTGGATAGATTTAGGCGGGCTGACAGATGAATTTGATATATTAAGATGTGAAGGTAAAGCACAGTAGTTTTATTTCAGGAGGAAATTATGGCAGACAAGTATGTAGCTTATGTGGGCACATACACCCACACGAAATCAAAGGGAATCTACGTGTATGATGTGGATCCAGATACAGGAGTTTTGACAGAGCGTTCTGTTACACCTATTAACAATCCTTCTAATCTTACAGTTTCACATGATGGAAAGTTCCTTTATTCCATAGCTGATGAAGGCGTAGCAGCTTATTCTATCGATGAAAATGGTGATCTTACTAAGATTAACCAGGAATGGATAGGCGGTATGAGAGGCTGTTATGTTAGAACTGACTCGAAGAATCGCTATCTTTTCGTGGCAGGCTTCCACGATGGAAGAGTTACTATGATGCATTTGAACAAGGATGGCTCTATCGGAGGCATAGCAGATGGTATTTTCCATCAGGGTATTGGAAAGTCTTTAGCTGAGATGAGACTTGATCCACATGTTACCTGTGTGGAGCTAACTCCTGATGAGAAGTTCCTCTGCGCTGTAGATGTAGGACTTCATCAGGTGAAGGTTTATGAAATAGATTATGAAAATGGACGCCTTCATTTAGCTGACATCTTAAGATGTGAGATTAATTCTGGTCCAAGAATGCTTCGTTTCTCCAGCAGTGGTCGTTTTGCTTATGTTATGACAGAATCTACTAATGAGATATTGGTTTACCATTACTCAAAGAGAGAAAACGGTGCTCCTGACTTTGAAAAGATTCAGACTGTGTCTATGCTTCAGGGTATAAAGGGCGAGGTAGCCAGCGGAACTAATCTTAAGGCTTCTAAGGATGGAAGATTTGTACTTGCTTCACTCGATGGACTGAATGCGATGGTAATATATAAGCGTGACAAGGAAACAGGTCTTCTTGAGTATATGGCACATAACTATATTTCAGGAGATTTCCCTAAGAGCTTTGCTATGATTCCTGGTGATAAGTATTTTGTCTCTTTGAATCACGATTCAGATGAGATGACGACCTTTGTTATAGATTATGAGACTGGTCACTGCCTGATGCAGAATAAACCTATAAAGATTACGAAGCCTAACTGTATTTTGGTTCACAAGCTATAATTGGGTTACTCATCCCTCCGGGGCAAAACCTCGGAGGGATTATCATTAAAAAGACTAAAAATAGAAAGGCTAAATAGGAAGACTAAAACGCATGAATGGATCGACATTTGGAAATAATATCAGAATATCTACATGGGGAGAGTCACATGGAGCTGCTTTAGGCGTTACTATAGATGGGGTGCCAGCAGGTCTTCCACTAGTGGAGTCAGATATTCAAAAGTATTTAGATAGAAGAAAGCCTGGTCAGAGCAAGTTTACCACAGCCAGAGCAGAGGGCGATGAGGTGGAAATACTCTCTGGTGTATTCGAGGGTGTTACCACAGGCTGTCCTATCTCTATGATGATTAGAAATAAGGATCAGCACTCTAAGGATTATGGTAATATAGCTACGTCATTCAGACCGGGACATGCCGACTACACATTTTATGAGAAGTATGGAATAAGAGACTATCGCGGTGGTGGAAGAAGCAGTGGAAGAGAGACCATAGGTCGCGTCTGCGCTGGTGCGGTGTGCGCAAAGATTCTTGAAGCTGTAGGAGTTAAGTTCTTGACCTACACGAAGGCCATCGGTCCGGTGGAGATTTCCAAGGTGGATCCGAGTCAAATATATGATAATAAGCTTTATATGCCAGACAATGAGGCGGCTGACAAGGCTAGCAAGTATTTAGAGGAATGCATAGAGTCGCTTGATTCATCAGGCGGCGTAATAGAATGCATAGCGACAAATGTACCTGCGGGCCTGGGTGATCCAGTATTTGGAAAGGTGGATGCTTCACTGGCTGCTGCGATGCTTTCTATAGGAGCTGTAAAGGGCTTTGAGATAGGTGACGGTTTCGAGGCTGCTAAGGCTAAGGGGTCACAGAACAATGATGCCTTTGGTATAAAAGATGATAATATTTATAAGAAGACAAACCATTCCGGCGGTGTGTTAGGCGGAATTACAGATGGCAGTGATATCATTTTTAGAGTAGCTGTTAAGCCTACGCCGAGCATTGCCAGACCTCAGGAGGCAGCGAATGAAGCCATGGAAGAAATTACCATGGAAATAAAGGGCAGGCATGATCCTGTAGTGGTTCCTCGCGCTGTGGTGGTAGTGGAGTCTATGGCTGCTATAGTGCTAGCTGATGCACTGCTTTCGCATATGACAGACAGAATGGATTATATAACGAGGTTTTACAACTGATGTATGAGTTAATTAAGCAAGAAGGCAGAGCTAAAAGAGGTCGTTTTCATACCGTGCATGGCACGATAGAGACGCCTGTATTTATGAATGTAGGCACAGTGGCTGCTATAAAGGGTGCAGTGTCTACAGACGACCTTAGAAACATAGATACACAGGTAATGCTTTGCAATACATATCATCTGCACGTTCGACCAGGTGATAATCTTATTTTTGACTTAGGCGGTCTTCACAAATTTACGAATTGGGACAAGCCTATCCTTACCGACAGTGGTGGGTTTCAGGTTTTCTCACTCGCTGGCATGAGAAAAATAAAGGAAGAGGGTGTTACCTTTAACTGTCACATAGATGGACACAAGATATTTATGGGGCCAGAGGAGAGTATGACGATTCAGTCCCACCTTGGCTCTACTATAGCTATGGCCTTTGACGAATGCCCTCCGGCGTTGGCAGACAGAAAGTATGTGACAGATTCTGTGGAAAGAACTACCAGATGGCTGAAGCGCTGCAAGGTAAAGATGGACGAGCTGAATTCTTTAGAGAATACTGTAAATAAGTCTCAGCTTCTCTTTGGAATCAACCAGGGCGCTATTTATCCTGATATAAGAATTGAGCATGCGAAGGTAATATCGGAGCTGGATCTTCCGGGCTATGCAGTAGGCGGCTTGGCTGTGGGTGAAACTCACGAGCAAATGTATCATATTTTAGACGAGGTAGTACCTTTCCTTCCGGTGAACAAGCCTACATATCTTATGGGAGTGGGAACTCCTATAAACATATTAGAGGCTGTGGACCGAGGTGTAGATTTCTTTGACTGCGTTTATCCTTCGAGAAATGGAAGGCACGGTCATGTATATACACATGATGGAAAGCTGAATCTGTTTAATCAGCAGTATGAGAAGGATATGGCGCCGATAGAGGAAGGCTGTGGATGTCCTGCTTGTAAATCATATAGCAGAGCTTATATAAGACATTTGCTGAAGGCAAAGGAGATGCTTGGCATGAGACTATGTGTTCTACATAATCTTTATTTCTACAATCACCTAATGCAGGAGATAAGAGATGCACTCGATAAGGGTGAGTTTAAAAAGTTCAAAGATGAAATGGTATATAGGATGAGTAAATAAAAAATCCCGTGGGTTTATATAACCCACGGGATTTTGTAAATATTATGATTATTTCTCGTTCTTGGCTGGTTCTTCAGCTTTCTTAGCAGACTCAGGCTTTTCACACTGTGCGATAGCGTTCTTCTGCATAGGAATACGACAATTTCTATTAGAACCGAACTCTACGATAACGGTGTCGCCTGCTATATCAATGATAACGCCATAGAAGCCACTGGTGGTAAGAACGGTATCACCTACGGCAAGATCTGCCATCATAGCTTCTTTTTCCTTCTGCTGCTTCTTCTGTGGACGGAGCATCATAAAGTACATCATAGCGAAGATAATAACAAGCCAGAGAATCATTCCGATTCCGCCCATAGCTCCTGCAGCTGGATCTGCTGTTAATAATAAATTCATTGGATAAATCCTCCTGTTTAATAATCTTTTCTTATAATACATAATATAGTGGAAAAACGCAATTGTTTTTATTGACTTATACAAGATATTTATTTATTATAATAAAATCTGTATGGAATATGATTATACGGGAGGCCTGTTTAAATGGCAAGGAAACAATCAAAATCAAGAAGAGGATATGTACTGCTCATAACAGCTGTGATAGCTTTTTTAGTATGCGCGGGGCTGTATTTTTACCAAGCGAACACCACGTATAATAATCTGAAAGAAGAACTGCTCACAGATATTGGAAAGCTGAGGGACGGTTCTGATAAGATGTTGGGAGAGCTAAGCTACGCGGAATTGGATGAGGCACAGCTGATGCTATGGCAGAATTATCTTTATTCTATAGTACCTAGAAACCAGATAGCTATAGTAATGGGTCAAGGAAAAGAGGTGTTGTTTTCTACGGCCAGTGATATAGATGAACTAGTCAATTCCTTGACGGGCGATGGAGGTCAGGTAAAGTTTAACGGATTATCATTTATTTGGACATCGGCGCCATCTAAGGATTCCTCTCTTAAATATGTTCTTGCCATGAGTGGAAAGTCGTTGGAATTCCTTAGCCAAAGAAATTTACCGGTCGTATTTTTAGGTTCGATTCTTCTTATTATAATAGGTGTTAATCTGGTAGTGATAGCCAGTGGTAAACTAAGATATCTTGATGATAGTGAAAATGATTATTTGTATCAGCATGAGCTGGCTTCGGAGGAAACGGATGTGGCTGATGAAGCTGAGGAAATAGATTATGAAGCTCTGATAGAAAAGGAAGAAAAAGCTAGCTATATTTTGCCTCAGGCTAAACCTATTAATCAAGAGGCGTATGACTCAGGTCTTGAGGATGAGGCAATAAAAGAAACGATGGCGAGTGCTGCTACGGTAGTAAATTCGGAGTTAAGGAAGAATAAACAAAAGTCTACTGTAGAGCCAAAGGAAATGGAGGCTTATAAGGCACAGATACCAAAGGATGACGATGAGGGCTTAGTAGATATAAATATAGATGCCTTTATGCCAAAGAAGGAAGCCTCAGATGAAGTTAAAAACGATGAAAAGGTAGAAATGCCGCAAAGGAGTGTCTCACAAGCTGATGTGATACTTAGCGGTATAGAGGCTGCGAGACAAAAAAGTAAGGCTGAATCGGAGGCTGGCAAGACTAAAACAGTATCTAAGACACCTGCTAAATCGACTGCTGCTAAGAGTAAGAAGAATGATGAGAAAGCAGAGGATATAGAAATAACCTTAGATAGTAAGGCAAAAAGAATTCCATCTGAAGTAAAGAAAATGATTAAGGAGTCCAAGGGACGAATAACGCTGACAGAATGTGCTGATAAGCTAGGTGTGCATCATACATATATATGGAAGGTTTTGAAGATGGTAGACGACAGATCCTTCCAGGATTACCTAGAAGAATACAGGCTGGGCGAAGCGAAGAGGATGCTTTTGGAAACTAATATGACGGTTCAGCAGATAGCGGACGAGCTAGGATATACAAATGCACAGAATTTTATAAGATTTTTCTCAAAGGTTACTGGTGTTACACCAGGAAAATTCAAGAAAGGAATCGAATAAAAAAATACAACGATTCGCTTGGAGGAGCGGTTAAATATACAGTACATCGTAACATTTTTGTAAAAATTAAATGTGGATAACTAAAAATGTGAGGAAAGACTAAAATAAGAGCATTTTTTAGTGAATTGTTGATAACTTGTGGACAAAAAATATATTTGGTGTCAAAAATAGAAATTAAATCAAGAAAACACCATATATATACCCTAAAACACAAGAAATTATATTTAAAAGAAGAAAATGACATAAGGTAAA
>JAZRWF010000081.1:0-17666 GCA_045599565.1 Lachnospiraceae bacterium | reverse complement strand
GAGATTACGACAAATGCCGACTGCGGACTGTTTATAGAGGCGAAGGGTACGTGGCTTAACACCTCTTTATATGAGATACCGACACTGGCGATCGTAAATGAAGTCTACTTCAGAATGAACTACGATTACGAGGAGCTTTTGGAATCCTTTAAGGAGAAGCTGAATGAGAAGATAATCTGGCTTCGTGGAAAGAAATATGACATAGGTGCATTTTCTGAGTTTGGACTTAGACGTCGTCTTTCCGGTGAGGCACAGGAGATAGCGGTAGACGCACTTGCCAAGTCGAACCTTGGAAATTCAAAGTTCGTCGGGACCTCGAATGTGTATCTGGCAAAGAAGATAGGTGTCACTCCTGTAGGTACTATGGCGCATGAGTGGATTATGTGCGTAGGACAGGGAAATCACAAGCACAATCCTGCATACTCGAACTGGTATGCTTTGGATGCATGGGTAAAGGAGTATGGAGTCTTAAATGGTACAGCGCTTACCGACGCCATCACGACAGACTGCTTCCTTCGCGATTTCAAGCTGACCTATGCCACACTTTTCAGTGGTGTGAGACATGACAGCGGAGATCCGTATGAGTGGGGCGACAAGATGCTCGACCACTATAAGGAGCTCGGAATAGATTCGCATACGAAGACACTTCTGTTTAGTGACAGCCTGGATTTTGAGCGTGCATCTAAGCTTAATGCTTATTTTAGCGACAGAGCAAAGGTAGCTTTTGGAATAGGAACATACATAGCCAACGACACAAAGGTAGAGCCTTTGAACATAGTTATGAAAACCACAAGGTGCAATGGTATCGATGTGGCGAAGATATCAGATGTCGAAGGAAAGGGAATGTGCAAGAATCCTGAGTACGTGGATTACCTTCAGAGATGTATCGACTGGAGAATGAAGAATTAGAGCTGTGGATGTTTTAGGTGTGCTTATGTTTTAGGTATGCTTATGTTTTAGAGCTGTTTATTTTTTTAGGCTGCTTATATGGGCTTAAGGGGTGAGAAAGGCAACTGTTGCATGGAAATTTTGGTAAACGGTTGCCTTTTTTGGTGATTATGTAAGTAAAAGGCAACTGTTTTTTGGGATTACGAAGTAATGGTTGCTTATATTGGGCAATTAAGCTTCTAAAAAGCAACCTATACCTTTGCCTAGCGCCTATTCCGTTGCCTTATTAACAGTTCTAAGCAACTTAAAGGCAACTTATGGCTTCGGGTCTTCAAATTTGGTTGCCTGTATTGATTTATTTTTATGCAATACAAATCATTAATCGTTCATAGTAAATTTGTAGATATTTTACAAATTAATAGTGCTATAATGCACTTGCTATGGAAAATTTAATCTTTTGTTTAAATGCCACGGTACCTATATTTATCCTTATGGTACTAGGCTACATCTTCAAAAAACTCAATATTTTCACGCCTTCTTTTACCAAGACGGTTAACTCATTCGTGTTCAAAATTGCCCTGCCAGTTCTTGTTTTCAAGGATCTGTCTTTAGCTGATTTTGTAGCTATGTGGGATGGTGGATATGTGTTATTCTGCTTTGTGGTAACCTTAATATCCATCGCAGTTGCCCTGGGTATTTCGCTTATTTGGAAGAAAAAGCATATTTCAGCAGAATTCACCCAGAGTGCCTTTAGATCATCCGCAGCATTGCTTGGAATCGGAATCATCCAAAACATATATGGGACATCAGGCATAGCTCCTCTTATGATAATAGGTGCCGTTCCTCTTTACAATGTCACAGCTGTCATTCTGCTGACCTACCTAAATCCGACTCATCATGAGGGTGGAAAGGATGCTGTAAAAAAAGCAGCCATTGGATGCATTACTAACCCTATCATAATAGGAATTATCATAGGAATTATATGGTCTTTACTCAAGCTTCCACAGCCAGTTATTTTTTCAAAGACTGTAAGCTATTTAGCTGGTCTTGCCACACCGCTCGGACTTATGGCGTTGGGTGCCAGCATAGAGTTCACAAAAGTAAAAGAGCTCTTAGCTCCAGCTATTGCCACTACGCTTTTGAAACTGGTAGGCTGGTGTGCGATTTTTCTTCCTGTGGCAGTTATGCTTGGCTACCAGCATGATAAGCTTGTATCTACGCTCATTATGCTTGGTTCTCCGACCACTGTCAGCTGCTTTATTATGTCAAAGAACATGGGACATGAGGGCACCTTGTCTGCGGCTACCATTATGCTTACGACTATTTTATCAGCATTTACGCTTACTATGTGGTTATTTGTTCTTAAATCGTTAGGATATGTATAATATTTCCTATGAATTCTAAGTAAAAGGCAACCATTTACTAATAATCCAATGTAACAGTTGCTTTTTAGGTGCATAAGGCATGAAAATAGGCAACGGAACAGGCGTTAGACTAATGATCAGGTTGCTTTTTAGAAGCATAGGGCAGGTGATAAGGCAACGGAACAGGCGTTAGACTAATGTCCAGGTTGCTTTTTAGGTGCATATGGCAGGTGATAAGGCAACGGAACAGGTGTTAGACTGATGTCCAGGTTGCCTTTTTTGATGCTTGAGGCGGAAAAAAAGCAACGGAACAGATATTTGTTAGCACTCAATAAAAATGAGTGCTAATTTTTTATTGACATTTAAGTAAACTGGGTATAGAATACGAATTATCAGTTATCATTTGTATAAAAAGATAAGATTTACATAAGGAAAAGAGGTAAAAAAATGGCAAAGCAAGGTTCATTATCTATTTCATCTGAGAATATTTTCCCAGTGATTAAGAAGTGGTTGTATTCTGACCAGGACATTTTCTATCGAGAGCTTATCTCTAATGGCTGTGACGCTATCACGAAGCTTAAGAAGCTTGATATGATGGGAGAATATACCCTTCCAAACGATTATAAGGCGAAGATGGAGGTCATCGTATCTCCTGAGGACAAGACACTTACATTTATCGATAATGGTCTTGGAATGACAGCTGAGGAAGTGGACGAGTATATAAACCAGATAGCATTTTCTGGAGCTACAGATTTCCTTGAGAAGTATAAGGATAAGGCTGATTCAGACCAGATTATAGGTCACTTTGGACTGGGCTTCTACTCAGCATTTATGGTAGCCGACAGGGTTACTATCGACACACTTTCATTTAAGGAGGGTGCGAAGGCTGTATCTTGGAGCTGCGATGGCGGCACAGAGTATGAGATGGAGGATGGTACCTGGAATCAGGTAGGTACTAAGATCACGCTTTACTTGAATGAGGATTGCCTGGAGTATGCTAACGAGTACAGAGCTCGCGAGGTAATAAAGAAGTATTGCAGCTTTATGCCTACCGAAATTTTCCTTTCTAAGAAGGGGGCTGCACAGGAGTATGAGACTATAGATGTGGCTGATAAGAAGGATACAGACGTAGTCGTAGAAGAAATCCATGAGGATGCCAAGTTCGAGGAGAAGGAGGTAGATGGAAAAAAGGAGATGGTAGAAGTATCTCCTGCTAAGGATAAGCTTAAGATTAACAAGCGTCCAGTAGCGTTAAATGATATCCATCCACTGTGGACAAAGAGCCCTTCTGAGTGCACCGACGAAGAGTATAAGAAATTCTATCGCGATGTATTTAACGATTACAAGGAGCCTTTGTTCTATATACATTTGAACATGGATTATCCATTTAATTTAAAGGGTATCCTTTATTTCCCTAAGATCAATACTGAGTATGATAGTATCGAGGGAACTATTAAGCTTTATAATAATCAGGTGTTCATCGCTGATAATATCAAGGAGGTAATTCCTGAGTATCTTATGCTCTTAAAGGGTGTGATTGACTGCCCGGATTTACCACTGAATGTTTCTCGTTCAGCTTTGCAGAATGATGGCTTTGTAAAGAAAATCTCTGAGCATATTTCTAAGAAGGTGGCTGATAAGCTTTCGGGAATGTGCAAGACAGAGAGAGAAGCCTATGAGAAGTATTGGGATGACATCTCTCCATTCATTAAGTTTGGCTGCCTTAAGGATGAAAAGTTCTGTGACAGAATGAATGATTACATTCTTTTTAAGGATATTAACGACAAATACATCACTCTGCCAGAGCTTCTCGTAAAGGAAGAGGAAACTGAGGAAGAGAAGCCAGAGGGCGAGGTGGTAGAGGATGCTGCAGCTGATGAGGAAAAGCCAGATACCAGAAAGAAGGTATTCTATGTAACTAATCCAGCACAGCAGAGCCAGTATGTAAATATGTTCAAGGAACAGGGCATGAACGCGGTTATCCTTGATCATAATATCGATACCAGCTTCATCAGTCAGCTTGAGCAGAGAAATGAGAGCTATAAGTTCATGCGTATAGATGCAGACCTTACTGAGTCTATGGTAAGTGAGGCTACTGATGTAGATATCGAGGCTTATACTGCTGCTTTGGGTGAGTTCTTTAAGTCTGCTACTGGCAAGGAGAAGCTTACTGTTAAGGTAGAGGCTCTTAAGGATGAGAATATAGCATCTGTTATCACTGTATCTGAGGAAAGCAGAAGAATGCAGGATATGATGAAGATGTATGCTATGTCAGGCATGGATATGGGAATGTTTCCTGTAGATGAGACACTTGTTTTGAATGCTAATCACAGTCTTGTAAAGTATCTCTTCGAGAACGGAAGCGCAGATAGTGCAAAGGATATAGCTTGCCAGCTCTATGATTTAGCACGTATTGCAAATGCACCTCTTTCAGGAGAGGATATGGCAGCATTTATCGCTAGATCTAATAAGCTTATGGGTCTTCTAACTAAGTAATTATTTGAGCCTCGTTTTAAAACGAGGCTCTTGTTAAATTGTATAAAATCTATTATAATATTAAGAGTTTGATTTTTGAAAGGAGATATGTCAAATGATAGGTGTAGTTTTATTTATCTTACTAGTTTTGATTTTGCTTTCAGGATTAAAAATCGTTCCACAGTCTTATGTGTATGTTATCGAGTTCTTGGGAAAATATAAGTGTGCCTACGATGCAGGTCTTCACTTTATAATTCCTTTCTTTGAGCGCGTGGCTAAGCGTGTCTCTTTGAAGGAGCAGGTGGCTGATTTCCCACCACAGGGCGTTATAACAAAGGATAACGTAGGTATGCAGATCGATACCGTAGTATATTTTAGAATAGCTGACCCTAAGCTTTTCGCATACGGTGCTGAGAATCCTATTATGGCACTTGAGAATCTCACAGCTACCACACTTAGAAATATCGTAGGTGAGCTCGAGCTCGACCAGACACTTACCAGCCGTGATACCATAAATGGCAGACTTCAGGGAATTCTGGATGAGGCTACTGATCCATGGGGAATCAAGGTAAACAGAGTAGAGCTTAAGAACATCATTCCTCCTAAGAATATTCAGGAGTCTATGGAGAAGCAGATGAAGGCAGAGCGCGACCGCCGTGAAACCTTACTTGAGGCAGAGGGACATAAGCAGGCTTCTGTTACCAGAGCAGAGGGTGATAAGACAGCCATGGTTCTTAAGGCTGAAGCTGAAAGAGATGCTGCTATCGCAAGAGCTACCGGTGAGGCTGAGAGTATCAGACTTAAGTATGAGGCTGAGGCAAGAGGTATAGAGATGCTTAAGGCTGCCGGAATGGATGATTCTGTTCTTATGCTTAAAAAGCTGGATGCACTTAAGGCACTGGGCGATGGAAGAGCTACTAAGATAGTAGTTCCTACAGACCTGGCAAAGGCAGCAGCAGATCTTACGTTTAATACAGAGATGCTCGGTTTTGGAAATAATTCATCAGTGGATACCAGTGAAAAGGTAGCGCCTGAGGTAAAGAGGGAGGATCCTTGCTGTATAGATGAGGATAAGAATGAGACCACTAAGCATTTCGCTTTAAATCATGTGGACGGAGAGGTAATGTAATCTCTATCCCAAAGCATGATATTTAGCTTAGATGCCATCTTAACTGCTGGTGAGGTGAAGTATTGATTCGTCATGACGACACCCACCATGCAGTCGTAATAGTCCTTACCTGCGTATGCCTGCTGAATGGCAGCTATGCCTACCGGGTGGTCATAACGCTTACACTGAAAGGCATAGGATATGCCGTCCTTGCTGGCGAATAAATCTATACCATAGTCATGACTATCAGGTGTAAACTGTATGTCAATAAAGCCCTCGTCCTCTAAAAATGAGGCGCAGAAGCTTTCAAACTCGCGACCTTCCATGTCATCCATGGGATGAGGTCTGCGACGATGCCTAAATAAGCGAAAGGCTATTATGACAAAAATGGATAAAACCAATATGAAAATGTAAATAAAATATGTTTTCATGGTATTTATTATACAAACGATTGTTCGATTTGTAAAGCAATATTTAACTAGTTTAACGGACTAAAGGAGAGAAAAAATGAAGAAGATTATTACTAGTTTGTTACTTATGGGTACCTGCATGGTCTTTGCACTATCTGGCTGTGGAGCTAAGAGTAAGGATCAGCTTTCGGCGGTTAAGTCTAGTGGAAAGATCGTTATAGCGATGGAAGGTCAGTGGGCACCATGGACTTATCACGATGAGACTGGCGCTTTGGTAGGCTTTGATACTGAGGTGGGACAGGCTATAGCTGCTAAGCTCGGTGTGCAGGCTGAGTTCGTAGAGGGTGAATGGGACGGCTTGTTCGTTGGTCTTGACAGCGGAAAGTACGACATGATTATTAATGGTGTGGATGTTACAGAAGAGAGATCTGCAAAGTATGATTTCACAGACCCATATGTGTTTGACTACACTGTTTTGATCGTAGGACAGGATAATAATGAAATCTCTACCTTTGATGATTTGAAGGGAAAGGTTACCACGAATTCACTTGGATCTACCTATGCAGATTTGGGTGAGCAGTACGGAGCTACTGTTAAGAATGTAGATACATTGTCAGAGACTATAGATATGGTAATCGCAGGAAGAGCAGATGCTACCCTGAATGCGCAGACCTCATACTTCGATTACATGTCACAGCAGCCAGATTCACCTATAAAGGTGGTAGCTAAGACTGCTGAGGCAAATAAGATAGCTATTCCACTCAGAAAGGGTGAGGAGAGTGCTAGCTTTAGAGCTGAGGTAAACAAAGCTATAGCAGAGCTTCGCGCAGAAGGAAAGCTGGCTGAGCTTTCAGTAAAGTACTTCGGTGGTGATATCACCAGCGCAAATTAAGCGAATTTATTCAGAAATTCCGAACTTCTAGAATCTCCCTGGCCAAGGAAAAACTCCTGGCTTGGGAGGTTTTCTTTTATTATGCCATCCTCCATGAATATAACGCGTGTAGCCACTTCCTTTGCGAACTTTATCTCGTGGGTTACTATAATCATGGTAGTGCCATCCTTGGCCAAATCCTTCATTACCTTTAATACTTCCAAGGTGAGCTCAGGATCGAGCGCAGAAGTAGGCTCGTCGAAGAAGATAACGCGGGGATCTAGTGCGAGTGCTCTGGCTATCGCCACGCGCTGCTGCTGGCCTCCTGAGAGCTGTACTGGATAGAAGTCTGCCCTGTCAGCCATCCCTACCTTATCGAGCATTTTAAGGGCCTTCTCGCGTGCCTTAGCCTTATCCATCTTTCGACCGATGACTAAGCCCTCCATGACATTTTCAATAGCTGTTTTGTTCAAAAACAGATTAAAGCTTTGAGATACAAAGCCCATTTTCTTTCTAAATGCAGCTATATCTGTCTTTTTAGCAGAACTTAGGTCTAAGGTCTCATCGTCAAATGCGATGGTACCTTTGTCGGATGACTCTAAAAATAAAAGGCAGCGAAGCAGAGTGGTTTTCCCTGAACCGCTAGGTCCAAGAATGGTGACCACTTCACCTTTATCTACGGTGAAGCTGATATCGTCAAGGACTCTGAAATCCTTAGTGAAGTTCTTAGTGAGATGTTCAATCTTTAGCATAGTATACTCTTTCTGTCTGACTTGTTTCTGTTTTCCCAGGCCATTTTCTTTTCGATATAGGTCTGCAGGTATGTGAGTACGGTGCAAAATACGAGGTATATGAGTGCAGCTTCTAGGTACATGGCAAGCGGCTCGTAGGTTCTGGCTGCGACCTGCTGAGCTCTGGTAAACATCTCCACCACTGTAATGCTGGACGCCAAGGAGGTGTCCTTTACCAGCGAGATGAGGTTATTCCAAAGCGATGGGAAAGCCACGCGTATAGCCTGAGGCAGAACGATACGCCTCATAAGCTGCGGATATGACAGACCGGATAAAAGTGCAGCTTCAGTCTGACCGATAGGAACCGATAGTATGGCAGCTCTGATGGATTCGGCATTATAGGCTGCTAGATTAAGTCCAAAGCCTATGACAGCTGCAGGAAATGCCTCCACTGTGATGCCGACATAGGGCAGACCAAAAAAGATGATAAACAGCTGTACTATGACAGGTGTTCCTCTGAAAATCCATATATAGAATCTGGAAAAATCTTTTAGGAATGGGATATTGCCAACCTGGACTACAGAAAGTAGAATACCAAGAATTAGACTTAGTGCAAAAGCAAGTATAGTGATGGGAAGTGTCATCGTAAGACCTGCCTTAAGAAGCTGTCCAAAGGATGACACAAGTATATTAATTAAGCGTTCTGACATGATGTGTGCTCCTTGATGTAAAACTACAATTAGTCTATTCAAATCAGTAGAAAATGTCAACTTTGTTTGTTATAATATAGGCTAATTTAGAGAAAGGTGGATGTGATAGCTAATGCTTTCGGATTTGATTTTATACAGGTCAGAGGATAATCTGACGATCAGGATAGATAATTATTATAATAATCGTGGAAAGAGCGATGATGCTAATGCTTTGGTGGGAGAGCTTTTGACAGAGGCAGCCAGCCATGGCTTCAAGGGAGATCTTTGGCATTGTCTCATCGCGAATATGCTTGTAAATAATGAGAATGCTTATTCGCTTTCCTGCGAGATGACAGGAGAGTGCAAGGGAAGCCTTGCTAGAGCGGCTGAGCACGATTTTGAGCTTATCTATAAATCCTTTAACGATGGAATCAGTGATTTATATAAGGATGCCGGTGTACCTGATGAAATATTTACAAACTATGATAATTCCAAGGATCACGGCTTCGTATATAACAAGAGAATCAGAGACTGCATCGTAAATCTGGCCAAAAGAATGGAAGATTGTCAGACACCTTCAGAGATGCAGAGTGCAGTCAGCGATTTTTACAAGGCGTATGGTGTAGGTAAGTTTGGACTTCATAAGGCCTTTAGAATCGATGAGAATGGGGAGATTATACCTATTCCTGGTATTTTGCATGTGCATTTCGATGACCTTATTGGCTACGAGCTTCAGAAGCAAAAGCTTAGAGAAAATACTGAGGCGTTCTTAGCAGGCAGACCATGTAATAATGCACTTCTTTTCGGAGATGCCGGCACAGGAAAGAGTTCGTCTATAAAGGCTATCGCAAATGAGTACTATGAGGCAGGGCTTCGTATTATAGAGATATATAAGCATCAGCTTAAGGATATAAACTCAGTTATCGAGATTATTAAGTCGAGAAACTATAAGTTTATTCTCTACATGGATGATCTTAGCTTTGAGGAATTTGAGACAGAATACAAGTATCTTAAGGCGGTCATAGAGGGGGGTCTGTCCAAGAAACCGGACAATGTACTTATCTATGCGACGTCTAATAGGCAGCATCTCATCAGAGAGAGCTTTAAGGATAAGAGCTCGCTTGAATCAGATGATCCTCATCACAGTGATACAGTTCAGGAGAAGCTTTCGCTCTCGTACAGATTTGGATGCACTATTTATTATGGCGCACCTACGCCTAAGGAGTTTAAGGCTATCGTGCTTGGGCTTAAGGAGAATATGGGTGTAGAGCTCGATGATGAGACGCTTTTGGCTGAGGCTAACAAATGGGAGCTTAGCCACGGTGGACTGTCAGGCAGAACTGCGCACCAGTTTATGGAGTATATACAGGGTACATATATGAAGTAATTTGGATGTATAATCCTTCGCAAAAAAGGTACAGTATTTATCATCTCGCGAGTGATCTTCTTCATCATTTCACTAGTCACTTATACTGCGATAAATGAGGTCGCGCCAACGTGCCATCCATGGCACGGCGTCGCTCAAAATAACATCGTGTTATTTTGTCCTCATTTATCTTGTATTTCGTGAAGTGAAATTGATGAATCGATCAAGTCGCTCGATGTCAAATATTGTACCTTTTTTGCTGGGTTTTTCATGTAGTGTAAGCATGGAGCGCAGAGAGGTTGGTCTGAGCCCACTTGACAACGAGCTTAATTCCACTTAGTGAAATTTGAAGTCAAAATTGGGCAAGTTTACATGGATGTAAACTTGAGCCGAATCGCGCCTGGATGGCGCGTTGAGGCGACCGATTTTGACGAAAATGAGCTTTAGTGGAATAGCGTGGGCAGTCACTGGCGAAGACGAACCGCTCTGTGCTCCATGCGTAGGATAAAAAATATCCCCAATCTGAACCGACTGGGGATATTTTTTATTTATTCATGTTTTTCACGGCAGATGAGAGCATGAGCTTGATTCGATTAAGCTGATTTACCTCAGATGCACCTGGGTCATAGTCGATAGCGACGATGTTGGCCTTAGGATTGTCATGGCGAAGCTTCTTAATAACACCTTTGCCGACTACATGGTTAGGCAGACAGCCAAAAGGCTGAATGCAAACGATGTTAGGCACATTATTTTCTATGAGCTCGAGCATCTCTCCAGTTAAGAACCAGCCTTCGCCAGTCTGGTTTCCAACGGATACGATGGACTGCGCCGCCTTTGCAAGGTCTTCTATATGTGCGCTAGGAGTGAAGTGAGTAGATTTTACAAATTCATCCCTGCCGGCGCTTCTGAGCCACTCTAGGAAGTATATGCCAAGCTTTGATACGAAGGCTGACTTCTTAGAAGTGCCAAGGTTATCACGCTTGAAAGAATTGTTATGGAAACAGTAAAGCAGGAAATCTGTCAAATCTGGTACCACAGCCTCTGCACCCTCAGACTCGAGAAGTACAGCCAAATCATTGTTCGCAGCAGGTAAGAACTTTACCAAAATCTCACCCACGATGCCTACGCGTGGCTTTTTAATGTCGAGTCTTTCGATGGCATCGAAATCTCTTATGATCTGACGGCACAACTTTTTAAATTTAGAGTGCGAAATCATACCTGGAGTAGCAAGGTAATCCATGACTGTCTGCTTCCACTGCTCGTGAAGTCTGTCAGTGTCCCCGGCATTTTTCTCGTATGGACGGGTGGCATATACACATTTCATGAATATATCACCGATGACTACTGAATATAGACCATGCTGAATGAGGGTAGGAGTAAGCTTAAAGCCAGGGTTAGACTCGAGCTTGCTGATGTTTAAGCTGATAACAGGAACATCAGGATAACCCATCTTTTCGAGTGCTCTTCGTATGAATCCTATGTAGTTCGAAGCACGACAGCCACCGCCTGTCTGTGAAATCATGACGGCGGTCTTGGTCATGTCGTACGCGCCTGATTCTAGGGCGGCCATTAGCTGGCCTACCACGATAAGAGAAGGGTAGCAGGCATCATTATTTACATAGCGAAGACCTGTATCCACGCAGACGCGAGTAGGAATATTTGGCACTACCAGATTATATCCGGCTGCATTGAAGGCTACCTCGAGTAAATCGAAGTGAACAGGCGACATCTGTGGGCAAAGGATAGTGTAATTTTCCTTCATCTCCTTTGTGAAAATGCGTCTGTTGTAATTGGCTGGCTTTATAGTGCGCTTTAGGTTCTGTTTTTCTTTTATTCTGATAGCGGCTAAAAGAGATCGTACTCTAATTCTTGCTGCACCTAAGTTATTTACCTCATCTATCTTAAGACAGGTATAGATTTTGCCTGAATTAGTCAGGATGTCGGCTACGCAGTCTGTGGTAACTGCATCCAGACCACAGCCGAAGGAGTTCAGCTGAATCATGTTAAGGTTCTCTGTGGTCTTAACAAAGTTAGCGGCTGCGTACATTCTAGAGTGGAACATCCACTGATCCATAACGATGAGTGGGCGCTCTACTGAAGCAAGATTTGAGATGGAGTCCTCAGTTAATACAGCCATGCCGTACTGGTTAATAAGCTCTGGAATACCGTGGTTTATTTCAGGATCCACATGGTATGGTCGACCTGCGAGGACGATGCCCTTTCGACCGGTTTCCTCTAAATATTTAAGGGTCTCCTCGCCCTTTTTATACATGTCAGCTCTGAATGCTGCCTGAGCTTCCCAGCCCAGATGAGCTGCTGCTTTTACATCCGCAGATGAAATCTGAGGAAACTCAGCAGCAAATACCTTCACAAGCTGATCTGTTAGAACCTTCTCTGACGAGAAGGCCATAAAAGGATTCAAGAATCTTACATTCTTTTCTTTTATGTCATCCACATTATTCTTTATATTCTCAGCGTAGCTGGTAACGATAGGGCAGTTGTAGTGATTATTTGAGTCTGGAAACTCATTTCGCTCGTACGGTATGCAAGGATACCATATGAAATCACATTTTCCTTCGTCTATGAGCCACTGAATGTGTCCGTGCGCAAGCTTAGCTGGGTAGCACTCGGACTCAGATGGGATAGACTCTATTCCGCGCTCGTACACCTTTCGCTCTGAGCGTGGAGAGAGCTCGATAGAGAAGCCAAGCTTAGTGAAGAAGGCGTGCCAATATGGATAATTCTCATAGAGGTTTAATACTCTTGGAATTCCTACGACGCCTTTGCTGTCTTCTTTAGGAAGAATTTCCCTGTCGAAAAGAAGGTTATATTTATAGTCGTAAAGGTTTGGCAGCTTGTCCTTATTCTTCTCACCGCCGATACCCTTTTCACAGCGGTTTCCTGTGATGAAATTACGTCCGCCGCCGAACTGGTTTATAGTGAGAAGGCATGAGTTAGTACAGCCCTTACAGTGCGTCATCTTTGTGCTGTAGGTAAAGGCATTTAGCTCATCTAAGCTGATGGTGGTGGAAGGCTGACCATCGAAACGGTCGCGAGCTATCAGGGCTGCGCCAAATGCACCCATAATACCAGCGATATCACAGCGTGTAGCCTCGACGCCGCTTATCTTTTCAAAGGCGCGAAGAACTGCGTTGTTATAGAAGGTTCCACCCTGAACTACCACATGCTCACCCAGGTCTTTAGCACTTGAGATCTTGATAAGCTTAAACAGAGCATTTTTTATAACAGAATATGCTAGACCTGAAGAGATATCAGCGACTGATGCGCCCTCCTTCTGAGCCTGCTTAACCTTTGAATTCATGATTACAGTACATCTGGTTCCAAGGTCGATAGGGTGCTTTGCGAACAGAGCCTCCTTCGCGAATTCCTGAACGGAAAGATTAAGACTTATGGCGAAGGTCTCTATGAAAGAGCCACAGCCGGAAGAGCAGGCCTCATTCAAAAGAACTGAGTCTACCACACCATTCTTAATCTTTATGCACTTCATATCCTGACCGCCGATATCTAAAATGCAGTCGCATTCTGGCTGGAAGAATGAAGCGGCGGTGTAGTGAGCGATGGTCTCTACTTCGCCTTCATCCAGCATAAGGGCACTCTTAAGTAAAGCTTCACCGTAGCCGGTAGAACAGCTTCTGGCGATGCGGGCACCTTCTGGAAGGCGTGAATATATGCTCTTAACAGCATCTATAGTGGTCTGAAGAAGGTTACCATTGTTAGAAGAGTAGAAGCTCTCAAGTAGGGTGCCATCCTCAGAGATAAGTGCGATTTTGGTGGTGGTGCTTCCTGCGTCTATTCCGAGGAATAAATCACCTTTATAAGTAGCTAAATCAGCTTTTTTTACGACCGCCTTAGCGTGTCTTTCATTGAACTCGTCAAATTCCTTCTCATCCTTGAAAAGTGGCTCAAGTCTGGCAACCTCGAAGTCCATTTTTATTCCCTTCGAAAGTCTGTCGACCATGTTGGAAAGAGGAACAGATTCGTATTCTTCCTTGGCGCATATAGCCGCACCCATGGCTGCGAACAGGTGGCTGTTCTCTGGGATGATAGTGTGTTCTTCATCGAGCTTAAGAGTTCTTATGAAGGATTCTCTGAGCTGATCTAAAAAGTGAAGAGGACCGCCCAGGAATGTTACATGTCCGCGGATTGGCTTGCCGCAGGCAAGGCCTGAAATAGTCTGGTTTACTACAGCCTGGAAGATGGACGCAGAGAGGTCTTCTCTGGTAGCTCCTTCGTTTATAAGTGGCTGGATATCTGTCTTTGCAAACACGCCGCATCTGGCTGCGATAGGGTAGATGGCCTTATAGCCCTTAGCATACTCATTAAGACCGGTGGCGTCAGTTCTGATAAGACCTGCCATCTGGTCGATAAATGAACCTGTACCACCGGCACAGATACCGTTCATTCGCTGTTCTACATTTCCGTTTTCAAAATATATAATCTTGGCATCCTCACCGCCGAGCTCTATAGCTACATCTGTCTGAGGTGCATTCTTAGATAAAGCCTCAGAAACGCAGACTACCTCCTGCACGAAGTTTACACCGAGGTGATTAGCTAGGGTGAGACCACCTGAACCTGTTATCATAGGGGTGACAGACAAATCACCGCATTTGTCGGAGGCGTCCTTTAATAAAGCAGATAAGGTGTTTTGAATATCTGCGAAATGTCTTCTATAATCTGAGAACAAAAGCTTCTCATTTTCGTCTATTATAGCTACTTTTACAGTGGTGGAACCGATGTCGATTCCAAGTCTTACAAAATTACTCATGTATAACTACCTTTGTATTTCTTTATAGCACAACTTTTGATATTATATATTCTATCAGAAAGTTTTTCAACCTCGAATTACATATATATAAGTTGAAACAGGTTGCGTAATACGCGGCTGAGTATTAAAATGAGCGTGAAAAGCAGCTGCGAGGGCATTACGTGTCGGATAGATAAAACGTACAGGGAAGACGTAGTCTGTGTCTTAGGCTGCTAAAATAATACGTCTCGGATAGATTAAATGTGTATGTAAGATGTAGGATATGACGGAGACAGAGCGAGGATTACGTCTGAAATGAAGAATTTGGAAGGATTAGACGTAAGAATAGAGCGACCAGGGCAAGGGACTACGTCTGAAGTGAAGATTTTGGAAAGATTAGACGTAAGAATAAAGTAGCCAGGACAAGGGACTACGTCTGAAGTGAAGATTTTGGAAAGATTAGACGTAAGAAATAAGCAGCCAGGACAAGAGACTACGTCTGAATAGGTGAATTAGACTGAAGGAGACGTAGGGACAAGTAAAAAGAAGAAAAAAGTTACGTCTCAAAGTCGATGTTTGGGAATGGTGAGACGTAAATAGTGTAAACGAGTATAAAAGGAGGCAGGTATGAACAGTATTTTGGGTGTTAGAGTGATGGAGGAATTTATCCACATGTGCCATGACGGTGTGCGTCAGGGCTGGCATGAGAGAAACGGCGGAAATGTGACCTACCGCATGAAGGAGGAAGAGGTGGCAGAGTGCAGACCTTACTTTAGGAGGACTCCAGGCGAGTGGGTGAACATGGGGGTTCAGGCTGAGAATCTTAAGAATGAATTTTTTATAGCTACTGGCTCGGGAAAGTTCCTTGCAAATGTAAACTTTGAGCCGCAGAATAACATTTGTATCGTGGAGATAAACGACAAAGGTGACTCATGGCGTATAGTTTGGGGTCTTGAAAATGGTGGAAAGCCTACCAGTGAGTTCCCTAGTCACTTTATGAATCATTCTGTCAGAAAGAGAGTGACAAATGGCACGAACCGCGTGATTTATCATGCACATACTCCTTATGTTATAGCGCTTACATTTGTTCTTCCGCTGAAGGCGGAGGTGTTCACCAGACTTCTTTGGAAGGCAGCTACAGAGTGTGTTGTAGTGTTTCCTTCAGGCGTGGGAGTAGTGCCTTGGATGGTGCCTGGCGGTCCAGATATAGCTAAGGCTACCTGCAAGGAGATGGAGACCTACGAGGCTGCGGTTTGGGCGTTCCACGGACTCTTTGTTTCAGGCCCGGATTTCGATACGGCCTTTGGTCTTATGCATACCATAGAAAAGGCAGCACAAATCGCATCTATAGCGATGTCAGCTACTCCGGATGGAAAGATGAGACAGTGTATACAGGATGAGGACTTGGCCAGAATCGGAAGGGACTTTGGAGTAGAAATTAATAAAGCTATTCTCGATTACAAGGATGAGGATTGTGTGTTTACTGTAGTATAAAAACGCATCGAGGAGAGAACTATGGGGGATTTTGGACTCGATTTTAGAAAGCAATATCTTGAAAAGCTTAGAACACCTGAAGAGGCAGTTAAGGTCGTGAAGAATGACGATTGGATCGATTACACCAGCTCTTTAGGCAAACCTGTGCTTTTAGACCAGGCGCTTGCTAAAAGAAGAGATGAGCTTTGGAATGTAAAGATTAGAGGAAATCTTCTGGAGGGTCCCATAGAGGTGGCCGAGTGTGATAGATCACAGGAACATTTTGTTTATCACAGCTGGCACTGTTCGCCTTATGAAAGAGGACTTTGCGATGAAGGCCTTTGCTACTATATTCCAATGGTGTTTCATAATAACGCAGCCTACTATGAATTCTTTCTCCACGTAAATGTGGTGATGGTTTCAGTGGGACCGATGGATAAGCATGGGTATTTTAACTTTTCTGTGAATACCGGAGTGGCTGCGCCTATAGCTAGAAAAGCAGATATAGTCATAGTCGAAGTAAATGAGAATCTACCGAAGATACGAGGCGGGTATGATGAGTGTATTCATATATCTGAGGTGGATTATATCGTGGAGGGTGAGCATAAGCCTATAGAGGAGGGTGAGAGCAAGCCTTTCGTAAAGGATGTAGACAAGGAGATAGCGAAGCTTTTGGTGCCGTATATAGTGGATGGGGCGACTCTGCAGCTTGGAATAGGCAGCATGCCAAATGCAGTAGGCGAGATGCTGGCGCAGTCTGACCTTAAGGATTTGGCTATGCATACTGAGCTGTGTTCAGATGCATATCTGTCATTATATAGGGCTGGAAAGCTTACGAATAAGTACAAAAACATAGACAGGGGCAAAGGCGTCTTTGGCTGCGCGATTGGATCAAAGGCTTTATACGACTGGCTGGATGACAATCCTGGAGTGGCGGCATATCCGCTCGAATATGTAAACAGACCTAGCGTGATAGCACAGATAGACAATATGGTGTCCATTAATAGCTGTGTGGCAGTGGACTTATATGGGCAGGTCGCCTCAGAGGGCTCAGGTGTCAGACAGATTAGTGGAACAGGCGGACAGCTGGACTTTTTGATAGGAGCATCCGCATCCAGAGGCGGTAAAGCTTTTATCTGCATGAGCTCTGTTCACACGGATCGTTATGGAAACAAACATTCCAGAGTAAAGCCACAGTTCAATGGAGATATTATAACCTCACCTCGAAGTCAGGTTTATTTCCTTGCTACCGAATATGGAGTTATAAACCTGGAGGGATTGAGTACCTGGGAGAGGGCTGAGAAGCTTATTTCGATTGCGCATCCGAATTTTAGGGATGAGCTTATAAAAGAAGCTCAGGAAAGAAAGATTTGGAGAAGGTCGAATAAGAGGTAGTAACTAAAGATAACCAGATCAGCAGTATTAAAAACTTAATGCAAACATTAAAACTCACAGCAGAACAGGCAATGGATGCTTTGATGATTCCAGCATCAGAACGAGCAACATTGATTAAGAAAATCTAAGAT
>JAZRWF010000080.1:0-13646 GCA_045599565.1 Lachnospiraceae bacterium | reverse complement strand
GAGAACATAGAAGTTATCACCGTGGATGTGGGAATAGATACAGACGAGGCCATAGAAAATGTGGTAAATAAAAAGGTGGCTCATGGAACGAAGAATTTTCTTAAAGAGCCTGCGATGTCACGGGATGAAATGATATCAGCTATGCAGGCGGGCTTTGACATGGTCTGCCAGTGCAAGAAGGATGGATATGACATCCTGGGAATCGGCGAGATGGGCATAGGAAATACCACCACCAGCTCTGCGGTGGCAGCACTTCTACTTGACCTAGATGGTGCGGCAGTCACGGGCAGAGGAGCTGGACTTTCGGATGAGGGACTGGCTAAAAAGATATCAGTGGTAGACGCAGCAAAGGCTTTGTATATCGATAAATGTCACGATGCACTAGAGGTGCTAAGATCAGTCGGAGGCTTTGATATAGCAGCCTTGGCAGGGGCATGCATAGCAGGGGCTTATATAAAGATGCCGATAGTTTTAGATGGCTTTATCAGCATGGTGGCTGCGCTTATAGCCGTTTCGTGTAAGCCAGAGGTGATTTCGTATCTTATTCCTTCGCACAAGAGCCGAGAGAAGGCGGCCAGGCTGATAGAAGAGAAGCTGGCGCTTCAGCCTGTGATAGATGCTGATATGGCTTTGGGTGAGGGCAGCGGAGCAGTGCTTATGATTTCACTTCTAAAGACAGCACTACTCGTTTTAAACGAGAGCAATTCATTTGACGATATAAAGGTGGACGAGTATCAAAGATATGATAAAAAAGATTTGTAAGGCCTTTGCGGTGGCTTTTTCGATGTATTCAAAGATTCCGATGCCGCAGTTTACATGGGCGTCGGAGGATATGAGGTATCATCTTATATTTTTTCCGTTTGTGGGTGCACTGATAGGTGCAGCAGAGTATGGCTGGTTTTATTTTTGTGATTTGTATGAGATATCATCTCTGATCGCAGCTTTGATATGCGTGGTGATTCCATTTCTGGTGACAGGCGGCTTTCACTTCGACGGCTTTATGGATGTCTGCGATGCCCTGCACTCATACCAAGATAGGGAGAAAAAGCTTCAGATAATGAAGGATCCTCATATCGGGGCATTCAGTGTGATATGTGCTTTTGTGTATGTGCTTCTTTCGTTGGCTGGTGCAGCTGCTATATATGAATATGCCATCTCTTATAGGGTACTGGTTGTGCTTTGCTGCATATTCCCTGTTTCTAGAATACTTAGTGCCATGTCTGTGGTTACGATAAAAGGTGCGAAGGAAGATGGCATGCTTCGCACAGAAAAAGAGGAAAGCTCAAAGTCTATAGTGTTTTATGCTCTGGTGGCAGAGCTTATAGCACTGGTGGCACTTGCTTTATGGCTGGATATGAAAACTGCTCTTGTACTGACGCTTTCCATGGGGCTTTCTTATCTTTATTACTACAGGATGAGTGAGAAGCATTTCGGCGGAATCACTGGAGATTTGGCAGGCTATTTTGTCTGCATAGCTGAGCTGGCTTCAGCTTTGGCATGTAGTATTTTGTTTTTTGTGATGGCGTAAAATGTATTTAATCATAGGGGGCGTAGCCCAGGGAAAAAGTGAATATGCTGCGGGAAAATATGCTGGCTGCCATGAGCTTTGGGACGACTTTCACGAGAGTGTGTTAGAGTTTTACAGGGCTGGGCTTTCAAAGGAGGAAATCGCAGCCCAGGTCTTCAAACGTGACGAGGCTTTAGGCGGAAAGCTAGTGGTCATCTCAAATGAGATAGGCATGGGCATAGTTCCGATGGAAAAAGAGGAGCGAGAGTACAGGGAGCTTACGGGCAGAGTACTTTGTCTTTTGGCCGAAAAGGCAGATTCAGTAGAGCGAATAATATGCAAGATTCCAATGAAAATAAAGTGAATATAGTACTGATACGCCACGGTGCTACTGAAGGAAATCTAAAGAAAAGATATATAGGAAGAACTGATGAAGAGCTTTGTGCAGCAGGCGTCAGTGAAGTAAAAGAGCGCGAGTATCCAAAGGTGGATATGGTGATATCTAGCCCGATGAAAAGATGCATGCAGAGTGCTGCCTTGATTTATCCGTCCATAGAAGCTGTGATAGTGGAGAATTTTAGAGAGACGGACTTTGGCGATTTCGAGGGCAAGAATTATAAGGACCTAGATGGTGACAAGGACTATCAGGCTTGGATAGATTCAAATGGAACGCTGCCTTTTCCAAATGGGGAGAGCAGGGAGCAGTGCGATGCGAGAATATTAGGTGCTTTTGAGAGGTGTCTGAACGACCTTCCAGAAGGTGTAGGGTCTGTGGCGCTCGTGGTGCATGGTGGTACCATTATGACGATTATGTCACATTTGACGGGTAAGGATTACTACGATTTTCATGTGGGCAACGGAGAGTATATAGAGACATGTGTAACCATTTAGTGGCATTTGCTTTAGCTTTTATACTGGATTTGATAATAGGTGATCCATATAAGCTGCCGCATCCTATAAGGCTTATCGGGTCATTTATAGCGGGTTTGGATAATCGGCTTTTAGGACCAAAGGAAAAGCCTTTGGAACTGGATGCAAAGGCGAAGCGGTTTCGTGGATTTATCGTGGTAAAAATAGTGACTATTTCAACTGTGCTTCTGACAGCGCTTTTAGTGGTGGGAGCCTATATAATACATCCTGTTCTTGGCATCATGGTAGAGGCTATTCTTGGCTTTTACTGCTTGGCGATGAAGAGCCTAAGGACTGAGAGTATGAAGGTGTATGATAAGCTGACAAGTGGCACCTTAGAGGAGGCGAGATATGCTGTTTCCATGATAGTGGGCAGAGATACAGCTGTTTTGGATGAGAAGGGCGTGACAAAGGCAGCGGTGGAAACCGTGGCGGAGAACACATCGGACGGTGTGATAGCCCCGATGCTTTATCTGGCTTTGGGTGGACCGATTCTTGGACTTTTATATAAGTCTATAAATACTATGGATTCGATGGTGGGCTATAAGAATGAGCGATATTTGGACTTTGGGAGATGTGCAGCAAAGTTAGACGACGTAGTTAATTTTCTGCCTGCCAGGATAAGTGCCTTTATCATGATATTTGCCTGTGTATTCATGGGAAAGTCTTACAGTGCAGGGGATGCATTTAAGATTTTTAAGAGAGACAGATTTAATCACACCTCGCCTAACTCAGCTCAGACAGAAAGTGTGATGGCTGGTGCCTTAGGGCTTAAGCTGGCAGGGGATGCGAGCTACTTTGGCAAGGTGGTAAAGAAGCCTTTTATAGGGGATGAGGGGCGAGAAATAGAGCCTTGTGATATTAAAAGAGCAAATAAGCTTATGTATGTCACTTCGTTTATATGCTTTGGCATTTGTTTATTGATTATGGTGTTAGTTTTGGTTTTATAAGATGCACGGCGGAGATATTTACAGAAACAAAGTTAATATAGACTTATCAGTGAATCTAAATCCGCTAGGAGTTCCGACTGAGGTAAGAGAGGCCATAGTAAACAGCTATAACCAGGTGGCAACCTACCCTGATCTTAAGTGCGAGGCGCTGGGAATGGCATTTGCGGCTAAGCTAAAGGTGGAGCCGGAGGCTGTGGTGTGCGGAAATGGAGCATCGGAGCTCATCATGGCCATAGCTCATGCTATTTCACCTAAGAGCGCACTTCTTTCGGCTCCGTGCTATGAGGGCTATGAATATGCGCTAAGAGCAGTGGATTGCCAGGTAGAGTATGTGGCTCAGGTGGATCTTTTGTATGAAATCAGAAAGAGAAGGCCGGAAATAGTTTTCTTTGGAAATCCATCGAATCCTACAGGCGAGCTTAGGAGCATGTCTTATATGGAGCAGCTTTTAGATGCTTGTAAGGAAGGGAAAACGTACCTCATCGTAGATGAGAGCTTTATCATGCTGACCTTAGCTGGGCAGGAGGCTTCATGTATTCCGCTTTTAAAGAAGTACGATAGGCTGTTTGTCTTAAGAGGCATGACGAAAAGCTTTGCGCTGGCAGGACTCAGACTGGGTGTACTCATTTGCCCAAAGGGCAAGGCTGGTATGGTGCGAAAGCATTTGCCGGAGTGGAATGTGTCTGTTATAGCGCAGGAGGCTGGTCTGGCAGCGCTAAACTGCATAGATTATCTAAAATTCAGCGCTTTTGAGATTTCTAAGGATAGGGAATATCTGACGAAGCTTTTGGAGAAAAGGGGGTTCGAGGTGTATCCTTCGGATACGAACTTTCTTTTGTTTAGCTGTGAGGATGAAGGTTACTATGAAAAGTGTCTGAAAAAGGGTGTTCTTATCAGGGACTGCAGCGATTATCCGGGTCTGGGAAAAGGGTACTACCGTGTGGTGGTAAGCCGCGAGAGCATAAGGCTGTTTGAGGAAGGGGTTATATAGATGGAAACTGTGTTTTATAGTGTGAAAAGAATCGATGGGGACTATGCATATCTGGTGGTAGTAGATAAGCCAGAGCTAGATGAGAAGTGCGTGGCACGTGCGCTTTTGCCGGAGGATATCATGGAAGGCACTAGACTTAAGTATGAGCTGATGCAGTATGAGATAATGGAGTAGTGAGTTATGAAGGAATTATTACAGGAAAGCGTAGAGCTTAAGGCTAAGGAAGCTGACGGGATGGAACTTATCTGTCCAGAGTGGGCGATAAAGGATGTGCCAGCTGATTCAGTGGGTGAAGTAAGACATATCACGTATTTTTCTAAGACAGCAGGCTTAGAGCGCGGAGCAAATGTGCTTTTGCCAGCAGAATATGATGCAGCTAAGAAGTACAAGGTTTTGTACTTCTTGCATGGAATATTTGGGGATGAGTATTCCATGTTAAATGATGAGAATTCGAGAATAAGACAGATAGTCGCAAATGTAGCGCCAGAAGTTTTGGTAGTTTTTCCCAATATGTTCGTAACCACTGACCCAGAGTTTAAGCCAGGCTTCAGCGCTGAACAGGTAGTGCCATACGACAGAATAGTGACAGAGCTGGATGTGGATTTGATTCCTTATATAGAAGCTAATTACTCTGTTTTGACTGGCAAGGAAAACCGCGCCTTAGTAGGCTTTTCTATGGGTGGAAGAGAGACTGTATTCATAGGCTTGACCAGATCAGATCTTTTCAGTGCATTTGGTGCATTTGCGCCGGCTCCTGGTGTGGTTCCTTCAGAGGATGGCTTTATGAAGCATGCTGGAATGATGGCTGAGTCGGAGGTTTATCTTCATAAAAAGGCAGATGTTCCATCGCTTTTCATGATAAACTGTGGTTCGAAGGATTCTGTGGTAGGAAAGTATCCGCTTTCGTATCATCTGCTCTTTGAGAAAAACAGGGTGGAGCATCTTTGGTATGAGGTGCCGGGTGCCGACCACGATTTTAATGATATAAGAAGTGGCCTCTATAATTTCTTGATAAGGTGGATGGCTTAGAATGTGGTTAGTATTTGCGATTCTTTCAGCGGTCTTTGCTGCTATGACTAGTGTTTTAGCAAAAATTGGCATAGAAAATGTTAACTCTAATCTGGCGACCGCTATACGTACTGTCGTGGTGGTTTTCATGTCCTGGGGAATGGTTTTTCTGACCCAGGCGCAGAGCGGTTTGTCGGAGATTAGCAAGAAGAGCTGGATTTTTCTTGTGCTTTCTGGATTGGCGACAGGTGCATCGTGGCTATGCTATTACAAGGCTCTTCAAATGGGCGAGGCGTCAAAGGTAGTGCCTATCGATAAGCTGAGCGTAGTCATCACACTCATTCTGGCGTTTGTCTTTTTACATGAGCAGTTTACAGCCAAGTCACTCATAGGCTGTGTCTTGATAGCAGCGGGAACATTGGTGATGGTGCTGTAGGTATTTTTCGCGTCAGCCGGGGTTATTGGTCTTTGTGCTGATGTTACAGCTCGTTGGTATTGCAAAGGTGGCATTTACTTCTGTTCCAGCGTCAAATGCTTCATCTGCTAGTAAACTTTCAAAATGACTACTTCTGTACGTCGGTGCGAGGCACGGTACAGAAGTATTTTTTGTTTTTAGGGCGCTGAGAAAGGAGATTTTACTTCTGTATTAGTGCGAAGGAGCGGGGAGAGAAGTAACCTGGTGTCCAGGCTGCTTTTATGATAACTTTAAGATTGATTTTTCTACTTGTTTAAGTGTAAAATGTAAACGAGATATATAGTTTTATGGAGTGGGCATTATGTGTGCGTTGAATTCGATAATAACTAAACATGGGGATGTTATTGAGGTTGCATCGATAAAGAAAGCTGCAATCGCTAATATTATCGAGTCGGCTTCTGTATGTCCGAGTATTGATGCAGTAGTTTTGTTTGGGTCGGCACTAGAAGAACGATGTAGTAAAAGCTCTGATATAGATATTGCAATCATCAGCAGTAAGTCAGTAGATGCTTTATCTAAGATGAAATCATTTATTGATTTTATGAATAAAGTCTATCTGTTTGATATGGAACAGGAGTATGACAGACTATATTACAAGTCTCTTGAAGATATTGAAAAAAAGGCTGGTGCGGTACAAATTTGTAGGGAGATTACACAAAAGGGTAAAATCATTTACCGAAAGGATGTAGCATAGTGAGCAAAGAGCTACTTGTTCTCGCAAAAGCTGATATAAAGACTGCCGAAATGTGTGTTGATCACAAGGATAAATATGTTAAATTGCACGCGGCGTATTGCGTTCAGCAAGCAATAGAGAAAACAATTAAATACTTGATTGCCCAGAATTCTGCTGATGGAAGTCATCCGTGGGGACATGATATTAGTAAGCTTGTACTGCAGTGTAAGCAAATGAATATTGTACTGCCAAAGATGATAGAGGAGAAAGCGAGTGTTTACACTGCGTGGGAGGCAGATACTAGATATGAGGGAAGTTTAATTGTACGAAAAGATACAATTAAGAAAACGATAGATGCAGTGAAAGAATGGCATAGAAGTTTATAGATAATAGAATTAATTTAGGTGTTGCCGCAGGCAATGTTTACTTCCATTCTAGCGTCAAATGCTTCATCTGCTAGTAAACTTTCAAAATGATTACTTCTGTACGTCGGTGTGTGACACTGTACAGAAGTATTTTTATGTTTTTAGGGTGCTGAGAAGGGAGGTTTTTACTTCTGTATTAAGGCGAAGGAGTGGTGAGAGAAGTAACCGAGTGTCTAGGCTACTTTAATATAGGATGAAGAAGAAAACTAAACTGCAGGTTTAGTTATTAAGGGAGAGCGATATGGTATTATAAAAGCCATCAAGAATGAATAATAGGAGGAGATGTGTTAATGAGTGAATGCAATATGAGATGTCCGTTCTTAGCAGAACGTGGCAAGTATGTTAGTTTATCTGAAATCATTGATCAGCTAATGCCTTTAGTTGAAAAGCTAACTGAGGAAAACAGTTTACTAACAGACGTAATTCTGAAAAACAGATTGTCATATGAGGTTGTACAGAGACATAAAGAAATGGAGCAGGATAAGGCTTTGCCAGAATATGACGAAAATTTATCATTGGATGAAGTAATTAATCAAATAAAAAATAATTGATAGACTAAACCACTGGTTTATGGTGCTCCATATAAATGTGTTATAGAATGTGTATATTGAAATATAGCGTATAAGCGACAGAGAAAGGGGAAAATATGGCACGTATTATTATGGAAACCGTTAACGGAATCAATTCAGTGGCTATTGAAGATAAGTTTCTTCAGGACCGCAAAATTTACCTGGTAGATCAGGTGGATGCCGCTTCGACAAATGAGCTTATAAAGCAGCTCATGTATCTTGAAAAAGAAGATAATACAAAGGAAATTACAATCTATATTAATAGCCCTGGTGGGGAAGTAGTTAGTGGTTTGGCGGTATATGATACGCTAGCAATCATGAAGTCGCCTATAAGAACCGTATGCATAGGTACTGCGGCGAGTATGGGAGCTATTCTTTTTTTGGCAGGAGATAAGAGAGAAATGCTTCCCCATACCAGATTAATGATTCATGATCCATCATATAGTCATAATGATATAGGTGGTAGGAAACCCCATGAAATTCAGCACGAGCTCGACAAACTTAACGAAGTAAGAAAATCTTTGGCGGAAATTATAGCAAGTAAAACAGGAAAGAGTTTGGAGGATATTTACAAACAAACAGAAGAAGATACATATTATAATGCCAATGAGGCAATAGAATTTGGACTTGCAACAAAAGTTGTGACGGAAATTTAGATATAAAATAGCAAAATAAAAGCTGAAAGTTGCTGTAAAAGTTATTTTAAAAGTGCATAAAAAGGTATAAGATAGTAAAATCACAATAGAAAATTTAATAAAGCCTTGCATCCCCTTGAAGACAGAGGTGTCTGACATCCATAAGAATTGGAGGAGGAAGTATTTGTGTAATGGATTAATTGTTTTATTTTTCGAAAGGAAGGTAACACTTATGGAATATCCAGTTTTAGATGCAAAGGCAACCGGAGCTAGAATCAGAGAGCTTCGTAGAAGGTGCAACTTAAGGGTTGAGGATGTGGCCGAATTTATGGGATTCGAATCTGAACAGGCAGTTTACAAATGGCAGAGAGGAGATAGCTTGCCGAACTTGGATAATCTGTATGCACTTAGCAGATTATTCCACACAACAGTAGATGATATTTTAATAGGAACTAGAGAAGAGAAGGATGAAAATCCTTCTCTTCCTGTTTTTTATAGGACTCTAAACTACCAGTAAATGTTAGCAGAAGAAATGATGATTTATAATACGAATACGATGAAACGGAAAATTACAAGCTGATACGAAAAAAGAAAGCGGGGCTGCCATGAAAAAGAATACAATGATACTTGCTCAGGATATTGAATATAGTTTGGATTGCTACGAGACACAGTTGAATAATAATGTTTTGGTGGTCGGAACTTCTGGAGCTGGTAAGACCAGAAGCATAGTTATCCCCAACTTGCTGCAAGCAACAGGAAGTTATATAGTTTCTGACCCTAAAGGAAATCTTTATGATCAATATGGTGAATATCTAAAAAAGCAGGGTTATGTTGTTAAAAAACTTGATTTCACAGACCCAGATAATTCAGAGCAATACAACTTTTTTCGTTATATACATAGAACGCTAGATGTAAATAAGCTGGCACACATGATAGTCTACTCTAGCGGTCAGAACGGATACAAAGCAGACCCTTTCTGGGATGAGGCGGCTGAGCTTCTTTTGGAGTCTTTGATAGCTTACCTTTATGAGAATGGCAGAGAGGAAGAAATGAACCTGGCCAGCGTTCAAAAGCTATTAAGCGTAGCGATGGTGGATGAAAATGATCCTGATGTTAAATCGCCACTGGATAGGGTGATGGAGACCTACGGAAAGATGAATAAGGACAGTTATGCTGTAAGACAGTATAATAAGTACCGTATAGCGGCGGGCAGAACCTTGAAATCCATATTGATATCCCTAAACGCCAGAATAGGTCAGTATGACACGCCTGAGATTAGAAGGCTTACAGCAAAGGATACGATAAACATAGCAGGTATAGGTAAAAGGCCTACAGTGGTGTTCGTGGTCGTCAGCGATACGGACAGATCCTTAGATGGACTTGTGAACCTGTTCTTTACGCAGGCTATGAATGAGCTGTGCTGGTATGCAGACAAGTCATGCAAGGACTGCAGACTTCCGGTTCCGGTGAGATTCATACTGGATGATTTCGCTACGAACTGCAAGATAGCTGAGTTTCCTAGAATGATAGCATCCATAAGATCTAGAGGCATTTCGACTATGCTGATGATACAAGCAGAGGCACAGCTGGAGGAGGGCTATGGAGCTGATGCCAGAACCATCATAGGAAACTGTGACACCTACATATACCTGGGTGGAAATGATGTGGACACAGCGCTGTCAGTAGCAAAAAGATGTGATTTGCCACTAAAGAAAATACTGAACATGCCAGTGGGTTCAAACTGGATATTCAGACGAGGTCAGGCACCGATAAACGGAGAGAACTTTAAGGTAGAGTCACTGCTTAGTGCACTGGCGGAGGAGAGATAAATAAAATGCGGGTCAGCTAAGCGCTGACCCGTTTATTTTCGTCTTCATTGTAGATATATAAATCACTTAAAATCCAGCTGTACATAAAATCAAGCCAAGTGTATTTGCTGTCTAAATTCTTATGTTTATCAAGCTGCTTTATAGCTGAATTAAAGCTCATATTTAGGACGGAAGGCCACTTCTTTTGAATGTTATAATGGTAGGCATGAATCGCATTATCACCTAGACAGCTATCTATGTAATCCATCATAGGCTTTATTTTGAATCTAAAATATGGAACATCGTACCCAGCTTTTTCAACTGGAGTGACTATAAGATCTAGCGCCTTATGGGTATAGTAGGAGTTCTCTTCAGCGGATAAATCATTATCCATGTCAAAGGATAACATAAGCATGGCGATGTTAGTTCCTGAAGTTAGTCTCCACTTTATGGATGAGGGCAGGGATAAAAGAGCATTAAGTTCATCCGTTGAATCGCCGAAATAATCAGCTATCGTCAAATTAGATATTTCCTCTAAATAGTTTCGAATAACTCGCTTTCTGTCGAGCTGCTCAAGGATGAGCTCATCAAGTGAAAGGCAATTTAAATCAGACATAAAGTTTCCTCCTCGTTTATTGGTTAGATAAAAGCAGGCTCTTTTTCAGGCTCCAGGATTCATTTAAAAGAAGCTTAAATTCAAAAGAGCCATTTGGGGTTAAGAGTGCAGCTACAGCAGTAATATCAGGAATGCAGTTATCTTCATCGAAGCGCACGTTATTCATAGCGATAGAACAGATTCTATTCGTGGCGGGGGTGCCAATGCAAATATGATATGTGGAGGAATGTTCATCCTCGGTCTGCTTTTTTGAGATCTCGCTCAACGCATCTGTTATAGGAACCTCTAATCCCCATATATATACATAGTCCATGATTACTTCATATATGGTTACTATGGTGTCTTTGGTAATGGCATTGCACATATTTTGCCTCCTTTGCTATTATAGTAGTAATATATGTAGTATAGGATTAAAAGGGCAAAGGGAATATATACCAGGAGTTTATGTTACTATGGGGATGATTCTTGTATGATGTAGGAAAGTGATTCAAAGGTCTTTTTCGAGGGGAGGGATTGTCATGTATTTAAACGATGAAGATTTAAAGAAATGGGGCGATTATGTAAAGGGTATTGTCGGGGAGGATTCTGATAAGGGCGCTGTTTTAGTAGCTGAAAAGAGTGATGGTATCGAAGTAAAAATGGCGGGAAGCAAAGAAGAAGAGTTAGAGCTTCTGGCTTACAGCATTTACAATTTCTCCAAGATTCATTCCATAGCATTTGCGGATGTACTAAATGAGATAACAGAGACCTGGGATAGGATTCAGAGTCAAAACCTGATAGGCCATTTTGGAAATGAGGTCATAGATCTTAATACGGGAATAGGCTTTAATGAAGAGGAAGGAATGGTTAGCTTTCCTATGCCATCCCAAGAAGAAATGGAGAAATTTCAGAAGATACAGCAAGAGAATTATGCTCTATTAGATGCCATAAGTGAAAGATTTTCGGCAGTAGGGGATATTTATGCATTTCTCGACGAGTGTACTGACACAGGAATATGTGTGGCAGACGAGAAAACTGGTGAAAAATTCATTACTTTTGCATTTGAAGGAATAGAATATGATTACTATCCTTTCTTCGATAATGGATACATGTGCTTTAGGAATGATGACCGAATAAATATGCTTCCGTATGAGAATGATCAGTTTAGGGAGGCCATTATAAGGGTGATAGAGGAAAATGAGTAATACTATTACGATGAAGCTTAAAAAATGAATACGGGAGGCTACTTTATATGAATATATTTATTGCGTATGATAAAGCTAAAAACGATATGAAGCTTGTTATGGATAATACTGCTTTATATGAGGAAACTGTGGATTACTTGGCAGAAATTAAAGAATCCTTATGTGGTGATATAGAAGTGGATATGGTAGTAAGTCTGTGAAGGATTGCAAACAAAGATAATAAAAAGAGAGTCAAAGATGCTTAATGCTATAGTGACATTGTAGAGGCTTCTACAATGTCATTTTGCATATTAAGAAGAGGGGTAATCTAAATGTTATTTCTAATGTAATTGAAAAGCATATATAGACGTGTTAGAATCTGGATTGGATGTTGATTGTTTTACAGGATATGGAATAATGAGAAAAAGGTTGTTTATATGAATATTAACTACGAGGACGCTGTAGAAAAAATAAAGAAAGCTGTAGAGGAAAGTCGATACAGAGCAGCCAAAGCTGGTAACGCTGAACTCTTGTCGCTTTACTATGGTATAGGAAAATATGTATCTGCTAATACTAGAAATGGTTACTGGGGTACTGATGCTATAAAATGTATTTCAGAAAAACTAAAGGCTGAACTGAAAGGAGTAAGAGGATTCTCAGAAAGTAACATAAAAAATATGAGGCAGTTTTATGAAGAATGGACCTCGTATGTAAATCGCCAGCCATTGGCTGACGATTTAGAAATTGATTGTGGATTTTTACTTGCAGAAATTCGCCAGCCAATGGCTGGCGATATGAACTGGAACGAGTTTATTTCCATAGGATTCAGTCATCATATGGAAATAATAGCGAAAACAAAGAACATTGATGAACGAATATTTTACATCCATGAATGCGCTTTACGAGCGTGGGACAAGTATACCCTTCGTGATTATATAAAATCTGGATTGTATCAGAACAGGGAAAGTCTACCTAATAATTTTGATACAGTACTTACAGATCATCGATTTGTTGTAAATGCTACTAAAGCTTTTAAAGAAAATTACCTCCTTGACTTTATTAATACTGAAAACCTAGGCGAAGCGGATGAGGATGTAGATGAGCGCATTATAGAGAATCAAATCGTCAAGAATATAAAGGATTTCATAATTCGATTTGGCACAGATTTTATATTTATGGGAAATCAGTATAGGTTAGAAGTTGCTGGTGAAGAAATGTTTGTTGATCTACTTTTCTTTAACAGAGAGTTAAACTGTCTTGTTGCGGTGGAATTGAAGGCAGGAAAGTTTAAACATACATATTTGGGTCAGTTGAATACGTATCTAACAGTGCTGGATGATACAGTGAAGAAGCAGCATGAGAATCCTTCAGTAGGTCTTATACTGTGTAAAGATATGAATAAGACTTTTGTTGATTATGTTATTAGAGGGTATGATAAACCGCTGGGAGTGGCGACATATTGTACGTCTAAAGATATGCCAGAGAAAATGAGAAAAGCTTTACCTGATGTTGAAGAACTTAGAAAAGTTTTAGGTGATGAAGGGAGTATAGCTTAGCAAATTATTAACAAAGTTAGCAAGAAAAATCTGAAAAGAGACACAATAAAAAAGCAAAATGGCTGTGTTTCGTCACAGCCATTTGTAGTATGTTCGTCTCGCACAGATAATCATACTCTAATATTCAAGCCACTTTTCGGTAGGCTGCACCATCATCAATTATTATACCGATGTTATTCTAATAATCAAGTATACTTGTAGTTAAAAATATGGTGAAGCATGGACGCAGGAGAATGAATTTGACGTAGCACGGCATGAAGCTGGAATTCAAAACTGTATACTTTACATTGAGGACAAGGAATATGAAGCCTTAAAGGAGTATGCTAATGTGTATGTGTTTGATACCACTGAAGGCAGGAAG
>JAZRWF010000079.1:0-15901 GCA_045599565.1 Lachnospiraceae bacterium | reverse complement strand
CTTGTAATTTGCGCAGGACTGATATGATGGACTTTAATGGGGCTATACTGAGTTATACCCCTATCACGCGAAAGAGAGGTAATACTTCTATTATTGCAACAAATGTTTACGAGGCTAGCAAATCTATAACAGAAATAGCTACTGCAATAAAAAACCACATTTCTTCCAATAATGGTAAATGTAAAGTGTTCACTGAAAATATAGCATTGTATGTAGGTGAATTATTAGGTGGGAATGATTATTTTCTACCAGATGTAATGGTTGTTTGTAATACTGATGGTATTCATGACGATGGTATTCATTCTGTGCCATTGTTTGTTGTTGAAGTAACATCTGAATCAACTAAAAGCAATGATTATGGATACAAAAAAGAGGTCTATAAATCAATAGGCGTTGAAGAATATTGGATTGTGGATATTCAAAGAAATATAATTGAAAAACATTTGTTGTCTAAGGGGTATATTTCTGATCGCTACATGCATCCTGAAGCAATGAAGGTAAGCGTATACAATTTGGTAATGGATGTATCTAGTTTTATGCAGTAATAATCGCAAAAAGATAGCGTTCGACTAAAATGAAAAACACTTGATATAATTCTAATAAATGCATATACTGAAATAGTAAGTAACGATTGTTTTGTAGCTTATTTGAAAACTGTGGCTTGGTTCTATACGGACCGAGCCTTTATTTTACACTCTCAAAGAACAATAAAAAACGTCCAACCGGAGTTGAACGTTAATTTTTGTGATTTACTGAATAATCAAAAAACCTCAAGGATATTAGCCTCATTTATCACGCAAATTTGAATATGTGATAAATCTTTAAATCCTGCACCTGGGTATACTTTCCTGCCTTCTGAAAAGGCTCCTCTAACGGTTTCAAAAGGCTCATTTTCATTTGCTTTGTGAATGTTTGTATAACAGCACAGTCTAAAAAACGCATTTTCCAATCAGAATCATTTCTAATATTTGAATTTCTTGGCATCTCTAAACCTGCGTCTGTAGTATAATCACAGCCGTGAAAACCATAAACAATTTTATCATAATCCATGATTAATGTTTACCGCCATAGAGTTTCGCTAAAGAACCATCATAGTTACAAATACCTATTTCATACAATTTTGCAATAGCGTATTCTTTTGCTTCTTTTTTAGACATTTGCTTAAGTTTTTTAACTTCACTATCAAGTTTATCACATATTTTTTGAGCCTGTTCTTCATATGTCATAATACACACCTCCATAGCTTTTACCCTTTCTCTATATTCCTAGTTAGAGAAAGTCCTTAAATGACTTCTCTATTTATCTCTATAAGAGAAATCCTTCTTGGTAAGGACATTATAGCATGAATTTACCTTTCTGTATAGATGGTGTTAGTTATAGAGGCTAGCCGAAAGCTGTACCTGTAGCTAGCCGTCGCGTAAGCGACTTGGTACAATTAATAACGATTTGATTTTTGATGACTTGCAGCCTGCTAGATTTTTATAATAAAAAAACTTGATTTAATTCTATTAATCGAATATACTAAAGCCGTAGAGAACTATTGTTCGAGGTGACTCTGGTTACTATACATACAGCTAATGCCATAAGTGACGCGAAAGTAATTATCGAAGGGCTTCTTTGAGTATGTGTCAAAGCCTATCGATGTCAATAAACTAGAAGCTTTGATAGGCGAAGTTATACCAGATAATAAAAAAGTGGTTAGTGAGCGAATGCTTTAGGAGAAACGAATGAAGCTTATCCATTTATCAGATCTTCATCTGGGAAAAAGAGTTAATGAGTTTTCCATGATAGAGGATCAAAGGTACATACTGACTAAGATAATAAATATAATAGATGATGAGAAGCCAGATGCTGTGCTGATAGCTGGAGATGTTTATGATAGGTCTGTCCCATCTGAGGAGGCTATGCAGCTATGGGATGACTTCCTTATCAAGCTTTCTAAAAGAAAGCTTCAGGTATTTGCCATTAGCGGAAATCATGATTCTGCGGTTAGGTTCTCTGATCATAATAGGCTGATGGAGAGCGCAGGAATACATTTGTCGCCGGTCTATGATGGAAATGTCGTGCCTTATGTAATGGACGACGAGTTTGGAAAGGTCAATATTTATATGCTTCCTTTTATAAAGCCTGTCACGGTGCGTCAGTTCTTCGAGGATGAGGAGATAGGGGATTATACTGATGCGTGCAGGGTAGCCATCGAGCATATGAATGTAAATTCTTCCGAGAGGAATATTCTTGTGGCTCATCAGTTCGTCACAGGTGCGAATAGATGTGAGTCTGAGGAAGTATCTGTGGGCGGACTGGATAATGTAAATGGTGAGGTTTTTGATATATTTGATTATGTCGCATTAGGACATATACATGGCAGGCAAAAAATAGGCAGAGAAGAGGTTCGATACTGTGGTACACCGCTTAAGTACTCCTTTTCTGAGGAAAAGCATATAAAGTCTGTGACAGTTTTGGAAATGGGTGAAAAGGGAAGTGTTAATATTCGTGAGGTCGAGCTTAAGCCTTTGCATGACCTTCGCAAAATCATTGGAACATACGAACAGCTTACCCTAAAGAGTAACTACGAGGGTACTGCCACGGATGACTATATTCATGCTGTTCTTTTGGATGAGGAGGATGTGCCTAATGCCATAGGAAAGCTTAGAATTATCTATCCAAATTTGATGAAGCTGTCCTATGACAATAAGCGCACAAAGATGAGCCAAGCAGTTAATGGAGCGCATGATGTAGAGTCAAAAAAGCCAATAGAGCTCTTTGAAGATTTTTACGAATTGCAGAATAATCAGGCTATGTCAGACGATCAGAGAGGCTTTTCTGAGTACTTGATAGAAAAAATATGGGAGGCGTAGAATATGAGACCTAGTAAGCTTAGGATGTCTGCCTTTGGACCATACGCTGGTGAGATCACATTAAATATGGATGAGCTGGGAACTCAGGGCTTATATTTGATTACTGGCGACACGGGGGCAGGAAAGACTACCATATTTGACGCTATTTGCTTTGCGTTATTTGGAGAGGCAAGCGGAGGCAGTCGAAATGACAGCTCTTTGTTTAGATCCAAGTATGCCAATCCAGACACTCCGACAGAGGTGGAGCTTTGGTTTACTCATGGAAATAAGGAATACAGAGTAAGGAGAAATCCTGAGTATATACGACCAGCTAAGCGCGGCCAAGGTGAGACGAAGCAGTCGGCGGATGCAAGCCTTTATATGCCGGACGGCAGAGTGATTACAAAGGTACGCGATGTAACGGAGAACGTCGTTGAAATATTGGGCATTAACAGGGATCAGTTTGCCCAAATCTCCATGCTGGCACAGGGTGAATTCCTGAAGCTGCTTTTAGCAGAGACGAAGGATAGGCAGGTTATTTTTAGGGATCTGTTTAAGACTGGCTATTACATGAAGCTCCAGTCAGGTCTTTTGGATAAGAAAAAAGAGATCTATGTTCAGCTGGAGGATGCTAGAAAAAGTGTAAATCAGTATATATCTGGAATCCAGGTGGATGAAAACAATGTATTGTCAGTAAATGTAGAAAACGCAAAAAAAGGCTTATTGACTACTGAGGATACGCTGGATCTGTTAGATAAGCTTATCGAGGAGGATAACGCAGCGAAAGAGGGAATTCAGGCTAAGCTGACCGAGCTAAACAGGCTTCTGGGCATGGTGAATGCTAATATAGGTGCAGCAGAAGCTTGTGAGAGCACTAAAAGGGCTCTTTTGGATGCAAGGGCTCAGCTGGATATACTTATACCAGATAGGGAAAACGCACTGGTTGCCTATAATCAGTCAAAGCATGCTTTAGAAGGCAAGGAGATACTTACCAAAGAAGCTTCCCTGATAGAAGCAAAGCTAACAGATTATGATACCTTTGATGCGTTGAATTCATCTTTGATTTTGAGTAAAAAGGAGCTGGAGGTTGATAATGCCAGTCTGGAGAGGGAAGAAGCTCTGTTAAAAGGCAAGAATGAAGAGCTAGGTCTTTTAAAGAGTGAGCAGAGAACTTTTTCTGATGTCAGCGCAAGCATAGAGAAGGTTAAGCATGAGCTGGAAAGGCTGGACGATGAAAGGGCTGAATTAAATGCGCTGATAGATGAAACCAGAGCATTCGAGGCGGCTGGTAATGAGCTTAAAGCTGCTCAAGATGAATATATAGGCCAGAGTGAAAAGTATAATCAAAAGAAGTCTGTATTCGATGAGATGGACCAGGCCTTTCGAGATGGACAGGCGGGTATACTGGCGCAGAAGCTGACTGACGGAGCACACTGTCCTGTGTGTGGCTCCACGGTTCATCCTCGAAAAGCCTGTATATTAGATAATGTTCCAACCGAGAACGAGCTGAAGACAGCCAAGAATGATTTGGAATCGGCAAAGTCAAAGCTGGATAAGGTCGTTAGTGAAGCAGCTAGAGCAAAGGCTATTTTCGATGAAAAGGAGAGTGAACTAAAAAAGAAAACGCTGCGCCTTTGGAATGTGGAGGAGATTGGCGAAATAAAAAATTGCTGTAATAATGCGTTTTCAGAGATAAAGGACAGGGGAATATGCCTAAATACTGAAATGAAGGAGCTGCTGGCTAAGTCTGAGAGAAGAATCAAGGTAGAAGATGCAATAGCAAAGCTTGAGATAGAAATCCAGAGTCTAAATGATAATGTGTCTAAGCTTAATGCTAATATCTCGGGAGCAAAGGCTAAATTCGAGGAAAACACCCTTCAGGCCGGCAAGCTTAGGGAGGCTTTGGATTACGAGAGCAAGGAGGCTGCATGTAAAAGAATCGAGGAGGTAAAGCTGCAGGCGTTAAGTCTTCAAAGCAGGTTCGATGCAGCGCAGGGGCAGCTTAACGAAATCGAGAAGAAGATAGGCGATATTGAATCTCAGATGAAGGGATTTGAGAAAACTATAGAACAAAGTAAGGTTTTGGATTTAGACGCGGAAGTTGAAAAAAGGAAAAAACTGGATTTGGATCAAAGCGGTCTGATAGGAGTATTGCAGAGCATAACAGCGAGAATGCAGACAAATGAGGGTATTCTTTTAAACATTAAGACACAGTCTATGAAGCTGCTGGAGATAGAAAAACAGTATCAGTGGGTGTGCGCTCTTTCGGATACTGCCAATGGAAATCTTAGCGGTAAGGAAAAGATAAGTCTGGAAACCTATATTCAAACTACATATTTTGACAGGGTTATAGAGAGAGCCAATATGCGTTTGATGACGATGTCGGATGGTCAGTATGAGCTTATGAGACAGGGTGAGGCTTCTAATACAAAGAGCAAAAGCGGATTAGAGCTTGGGGTCATCGATCACTATAACGGGTCACAGAGAAGTGTGAGAACATTATCCGGAGGTGAGTCATTTATGGCTTCGTTATCACTTGCACTTGGACTTTCAGATGAGATTCAGTCATCTGCTGGAGGCATCCAGATAGACACGATGTTCGTGGACGAGGGCTTTGGCTCGCTTGATCCTGACGCGTTGGATTTGGCATATAAAGCCCTGGCTGGGTTAACTGAAGGCAATAAGCTGGTAGGTATTATTTCTCATGTAGCTGAATTAAAGGATAAAATCGATAAGCAGATTCTTGTTACTAAGGAGAAAAGTGGCGGAAGCTTTGCCAGAATTAGTAGCTAGTTAGTTGAATTAGGAATAAACTATAGCAGCACCCTTTAAATTTGAATGCATTTGATGTATAATGACAAAAAATGTAGAGGTGTGGGGAATAAATGGTGCAACGCAGTTGGTATAAGATAAATGATAAGAGTAAATATGTGAAGAAGGTAGTGGCATCCACTACTGATGAGAAAAAGGAACCTGTTTTTCACACGAATGACTCGTTAGAGGATGGGATAGCTAGAGCTCTTAGACAGCGTACTGAGACGAAGACATTCTGTGAGCACTGTAACAGCAGAAATATTTCGTATCAAGGCTTGGGTATTTATCTTTGTGAGGATTGTAAGATGGAAACTAAGACTAACTATGGAAAGGTTAGAGAGTTTCTGGACAGAGTTGGAAGCTGTAATGCCAATGAACTAATACTAGGTACAGGCTTAACTAAGGCTGATATAGATTCACTTGTTAAGGCAGGATCCATTGAGTATAAAAGAGACGGCATGATTAGAGTTATGAAATAAAGTTTTGCGAAGGCCCTGCGTAAGCGGGGCTTTCGTTATGAAAGGACTTATATGCTATACATTATGAGGCATGGAATAACAGACTGGAACCTTTCGCATAAGCTTCAGGGAAGGACTGATATTCCGTTAAATGAAGAAGGGCGAGAGCTTGCAAGAAGAGCGGCAAAGGAGTACAAGGAGGTAAACTTTGACGTATGCTTTTGTTCACCGCTTAGCCGAGCAAAGGAGACTGCACAGATTTTACTGGAAGGTAGAGCTGTTCCTATCATATGTGATGAAAGGCTAACGGAGATGTCTTTTGGAATATATGAAGGTGGAGATAACACCTTAGGCGCAAAGGATGGACCGATGGGAGTCTTCTTTGAACATCCTGAAGAATACCTAGAGCCTGTGGATGGCGGAGAGAGTATGGATGAGCTCTTCAAAAGAACCGGAGATTTTCTTAATAAGGAGGTCTTGCCGCTTGTGAATGAGGGTAAGGATGTGCTTATAGTAGGGCATGGTGCTATGAACTGTAGCATAGTATGTCAGGTGAAAAATAAGCCTTTAAGTGAATTTTGGAGCGATGGGATTGTTAATTGTAAGCTGATGAAGCTTATGTAGACGATAATTTTTGTAACAAATATACAAATTTTGGGTGCAGATTTTTTGTGTTTGGTCGTAAATGCAAAGATTCTGCACTTTTTTGATGTATCAATGACAAGATATGAAAAGAAATGAGAAGGTTTCCGTTGTATAGTTTTACCATATAAAAATATGTGGGAGGGTTTCATGGCTAAAAATACTAGTGTAGCTGTTCCAAAGAAAAAAACGAACTGGAAAAACTACTTTAAGCGTTATTGGCAGTTATATGCACTTATAGCATTGCCACTTATATATTTGTTTATATTCAAATATATGCCAATGAAAAATATTGTTATCGCGTTTAAGGATTATAAGCTTAATATGAAGCTTAGCGAGATGCCTTGGGCTGCTGATCACGGTATGAAGTATTTTAAGAAGGCATTCGAAAATGCTGACTTCATAAGATCACTTCGAAATACGGTACTTCTTAATCTTATGGATTTGGTTATCGGCTTCCCGGCACCTATCATTTTTGCTTTGATCCTGAATGAGCTGTGCTTTAAGCATTTTAAGAAGATAGTTCAGACTATCGCTTACATGCCACACTTCCTTTCATGGGTTATCATCGCCAGCCTTGCTCTTAAGGTATTTGGACCTACAGATGGCTTTGTGAATCAGATTATCACTGCATTTGGCGGACAGGCAGTGCCTTTCCTAAATGAGTCGTCTCACTGGGTACGCACTTACATAGGTATCGGAGTATGGCAGAGCTTTGGATGGGGTTCTATCATTTATCTGGCTGCCATAGCTGGTATTAACACTGAGCTTTACGAGGCTGCTTCAGTAGATGGAGCTGGTCGTTTCAGAAAAATGTGGCACATTACCTTGCCTGGTATTAAGTCTACTATCGTTGTTCTTCTTATTATGAACCTTGGTGGTATCTTGGGCGGTGGATTCGATAGACCATTCGCTATGCAGAATAACTTAGTACTTAATGTGGCTGAAGTTATTTCGACCTTCGTATATAAGGTAGGTATTAAGAACCTGAAGTTCTCACTTACCACAGCCGTGGGTCTGTTCCAGTCTGTAGTCGGATTGTTCTTCCTGTTGAGCGCGAACTGGTTATCACGTAAGCTCGGCGAGCGCGGAATTTGGTAGAAAGGCAGGTGTAGGACATGAAGATAAAGTCAAATAGTGCAAAAGTCGGAGATTGGATTTTTGTTATTATATGCGTATTAATCAGCCTTATATGTATTATTCCTATGCTGAATCTGGCTGCGAAATCATTGTCAGGTACACAGTATTTGGTTAGAGGAGAGGTTTATCTTTGGCCTAAGGCTATAAACTTCGATGCGTACACGACAGTTCTTGCAGACGCAAAGTACATCAGAGCATTTTTCTGGACTGTGTTTTTGACACTCGTATGTACCATCATCTCACTTACCATGACAGCACTTTGTGCTTATCCTCTTATCTTTGATGGATTAAAGGGTAAGGGCGTGATAAATATCATTATCACTATCACGATGTTCTTCAATGCAGGTACTATTCCAAACTACCTGCTGATGAGCGAGCTGCATTTGCTGGATACACCTTGGGTACTTATCATTCCAAGCTGTCTGAGTATTTACAATATGATAATCATGAGAAGCTTTTTCTACGGCATACCTGATTCTCTTAGAGAGTCTGCTGAGATAGATGGAGCTAGCTTCTTTACCATTTTGCTTAAGATTTATGTACCACTTTCAAAGCCTGTATTTGCTTCCTTGGCTCTGTTCTATGCAGTAGGTCGTTGGAACGGTTACTCAGATGCTTTGATGTATGTAAATAATAAGAATCTCTATCCACTTCAGCTTCTGCTTTATAACATTCTGAATAATATTAATTCAGTAGAAGTAGCAGCGCAGGAGGGATTCTCACAGCCAGGACTTGGCGAGTCGCTTAAGTGCGCAATAGTTATGTTCTCAACCATACCAATTCTTTTGGTATATCCTTGGTTACAGAAGTACTTTATCGCAGGTGTAACCATGGGTGCGGTTAAGGAATAAACGTTATTCATAAGAATAACGAAAGATTTATTTAAACTACTTAGGGAGGTAGGAAATGAAAAAGAGAGTATATGCATTATTACTCACTGCTGCTATGGCCGTTTCACTCGCAGCTTGCGGAAGCACCAGCAGCACAAGCAGTACCAGCAGCTCAAGCTCTTCTAGCTCAAGCTCTTCTACTACTACAAAGACAGAGACTAAGACAGAGACAACTAATGCTGATGGTCCAGACGCAAGAGGTATGAAGGACGGTAAGTTCGTAGATACCAGACATATCTCAGTAGAGCTTTACGACCGTTCTGTAGACGGTGGTACAGATGCAGGCGACAATGCTTGGACACAGTGGATTCAGGCTCAGATGCTTGAGCGCTACAATGTAGAGGTTGAGTTCGTTACCGTTTCAAGATGGAACGAGGTAGACGATATTAACAACTTACTTGCAGCTCAGAACGCTCCTGATATCTGCTACACATATTCATACCCAACAGTTCAGACTTACGCTGATATGGGTGGTGTACTTGATCTTGCTCCTATCATCGGAGAGAACAAGGATCTTGTTCCTTCTATGTTTGAGTGGCTTGGCGATTCTCTTATCTATACTGATCTTGATCCTCAGAATGGTACCCTTTGGGCTATCGAGGGTAAGAGAAATGAGACCTGCCGTATCAATACCTTCGTTCGTAAGGACTGGCTTGATGCTCTTGGCTTAAAGGAGCCTACTAATAAGGCTGAGTTCGAGGCTATGCTTGTGGCTTTCAGAGACAATGCTGATAAGCTTCTTGGCGCTGACGCTTCTAAGATGATTCCATTCTCTATGTCTTATGATGTAGGTTGGAGAGCAGCTAACATTATCGAATCATTCATTGATCCAGATATTACCGATAAGGAGCTTTATATCAACGGTTTCGATGATAGAAAGTACACCGAGAACGGTACTAAGGAGGCTTGCGCACTTCTTAACAAGTGGTACAACGATGGTCTTATCTGGAAGGATTTCGCTCTTTCAAATGCAGATGATTCAGCTGAGGATGACATGATCAAGGCTGGTTTCGTTGGTTCATTCATGCACAACTATGACTATCCATTCAGAGATGGTGAGAACTCAATCAATGCTACTCTGAAGAGTCTTCGCGGAGACAATGCTAAGTTCGTAGCTGTTAACTGCTTCGAGGATAAGAAGGGTACTTATACAAAGTATAGTTACTCAGAGGGTGGAGACCGTAAGGTATTCTTCCCAGCTACCAACGATGAGCCTATCGCTTCTCTTTGCTACCTTGAGTTCATTTCTCAGCCTGAGACAGTAGCTTACTTGCAGGCTGGTGATGAGGGTGTTAACCACACTGTAGCTGATAACGGTGCTTGGGTACTTGTCGCTGATCCAGAAGGCCATCATGAGTTCTTCGTAAACTCTGGTAAGAACATCGATATGACCATTAACTGTAACGGTCTTAGACTTGCCACTGAAGAGCTTACTAACCTTTCACTTGCATACTCATATCCATTCGTTGATCCAGCTGACGTTCAGCAGGCTATCGAGGCTGCTAAGCTTGATGCTAGAGCACCAAAGACTGTTTCTGTAGGTGATATCGCAGCTGAGGCTGAGGGTACTGACCTTACCGGTAAGAGAGATCAGGGCTTTGATAACGCTATCGTAGCATCTGTAGCAGACTTCTCAACAGTTTGGGATAAGTTCATGAGCGAGTACATGGCAGCTGGTGGTAAGGCTATCATGGAAGAGAGAACTGCAGCTTGGGAGAGAACCTACGGTTCAGACACAATGCTTCCTTAATCTGCCAGTTTGCGTAGATAACCGAATATGCTATACTACCCCTTGGAGAGAAATCTCCGAGGGGTTTTTTATTAGATAAGTGGAGTTTTTATGCGATCTTTGTTTCAGAGCGGAATATTCAAAAGATTATTCTTTACATATCTTCGAGTGATACTGTTTAGTATGATACTTTATATAGTTTTTTTAGGTTATAGCTATTATCATACTAAAATGTTCCAGTTAGAAAAGGGTGCACAGCTTCAGGCGGAGGAAGCTGCACTTGTCATGGAAAGAAGCATGATGAATGCACAGGATATCGTAAAGGATGTAGTATACTCGCCCGTTCTGAAGGATTTATACATGAATTATAAGCTGAATAAGAATTTGGATTCCTATACCATTTATCTTATTCAAAGTGAGCTTAAGAACACTATGGTACGTGGTGATTTCTCTATAGCAAAGACTATTGTATTTTTGGATGGAAAGGATACAGCATATTCAAGCGGTGGTGTGATAATGCTGGCAGATGGCTTTTCAGCAGACATAGATGATAAGCCACTTATCTTAAAGGGCTCATTAAATGAAATATTAGGCATTGAAAGTAAGAGATATTCTTTTACAAATGAATGCCTGGTGTATCATGACAGTTATACATATCAGAATGGTTCTCCGATTGGAACCGTGGTGGTTTTGCTGGATAATAACTATATAGAGGCCGAAATAGGAAAGCTGCTGCGCGAAGGCTATGGTATAAGTGTTTTTTGTGGGGATACAGAGCTTATTTCTGTAGGGAAGTCCGCAGGTAGAACCTTTGAAATGCAGGTAAAGAATCAGCCTGATATTAGGATATGTGTATATGCGTCAAAGGCTGTTCCGATGGAGCCGGATATAGTATTCTTTGTGTTTGTTTTTTTGGCGTTGACTGCGTTAATATTCTTTATCGTTTTAGCATACAAGACCAGCAGCAATTATTACACACCTATAGGTCATATCAGTAATATAGTAAACAGCAGTCCATCAGAAGATGAGATGGAGGGCATAATAGGCGGAATAAGAGAACTGATAGGTGAGAAGAATATATATAAGGAAAAGATGCTGACTATTTCTCCATATATAAAGGAAGGCGTAATGCATTCTGTTATGACAGGTAATATGGAGGCCAAGAGCATACAAATTCTCTCGGACGAGAATTATTTTGATCTTATTAAGCCTTTTTATATGGTGAGTGTAGTGAATCTAACATCGCTTGCCAGTGAAAACAATGAAAGCATTGAGAATACCTTTAAGCTGATGGCCGAGAGCTTCACGAATGATGAGGTGACCGTTGTTTACTACCTTCACGATAATAATCATATTTTTGTTATTATCAATTCTGATAATGAGGCTATCGAGGATGATATATTCTACAGCATACACAAGCATTTGCAGGTAATATTCGAAAAGCAGGAAGTGCTGGTTACGATGGGTGTCGACAGACTTCGTGAGGATATAAACGAGCTTTTGGATGCATGCGATGGAGCTATGAAGGCTCTGGATGGAATACTTACTGACGGCAGAGGAGAGGTATACTTCTTAGAGGAACACATCGGCGATGCCACAGGGTATTATTTCCCAGAAAAATTTAAGGATAAGTTGACAAAGTATTTAGACAAAGGTCAAAAGGAAGACATCCATAGTCTGCTCATGGATTTGTATGAGAAGAACTGGGATTTGGCAGGTGCACCGGAAATGTACAGAGCTCTGATAGATGAGCTGCATTTGTCGATAATAAAAGCCCTTCGAGAGGCTACACAGCTAAATATGACGCATGCTAAGGTAGAGAAGTATAGGGCTCTGGCGACACTGAGGGAAATATTTGATTATTATGAGGCTGCATTGTTCTCGATAGTCGATTCGATAAGTCGTGAGGAGGCTGAGACAGGAGATCCTGAGAAGTTCGAGGAGGAGATTCTTAACTATATTGAAGAAAATGCCTTCAATCCAGATTTGTCACTTCAGCTAATTTCTGATTATTTTAAGGTGAGTAACAAGTATTTGTCACTTCTTTGTAAGAAGAATTATGGTACAACATATCTGAATTATATCCAGACAAAAAGGATTAATAAGGCAGCTCAGCTATTAGAGAGCGGGAAGTACAGTCTTTCAGATGTGGCACTTATGTGTGGATATACGAATCAGTTAACCTTCAGAAGAAACTTCAAATCTATAAAGGGAATAAATCCTAGCGATTATGAATAATATTCTCTAAAGCAGCGAAAAAATGATGCCAATCAGTGTAAGGCATCATTTTTTTCTGTTTTTTTGTGCATTTTTAGTCAGAAATTTTTGAACCTATACAAATTCTTGTGCAAATTGTAGACTTATTACCAGTTAGAGATAACATAAAGCTGCATAGGAGACTAGAGGGCATGAACAAAGCAAAAAAGAAAAACTGGAAAAAAATATGGACGAAGGATAAGTACCTTATTCTAATGATGCTTCCAGTTATCATTTATTATTTAATATTCTGCTATTTTCCAATGACTGGTCTTTGGATGGCTTTTAACAACTATAGAATGGGTTCTGGTCTGGCTGGAATATTTACAAGTGACTTTGTGGGTCTAAAGTGGTTTCAGCAGTTCTTCCAGTCTATATACGCCTGGAGACTTGTAAGAAATACATTTTTACTTTCATTTTTTTCATTGATTTTTGGTTTCCCTATACCGATTCTTTTCGCAATAGCGGTTACGCAGATGAGCTTTAAGAAGCTTCAGAAGCCAATTCAGGTTTCCACATATCTGCCATACTTCATTTCTACTGTAGTAGTGTGTGGTATGATTACCAACTTCCTCTCACCATCGAATGGTATTATAAACCAGTTTTTGAATAAGCTTGGAATAGAGAGTATTAATTTCTTAAGCTTGCCACAGTGGTTTAGAACTATATATGTGGCTTCTGGCTCATGGCAGAGCTTTGGATTTAACTCTATCATCTTCGTGGCAGCCATCATGGGTATTTCGCCTGATTTATATGAGGCTATGAAGGTGGATGGAGCGAATAAGAGGCAGGTTATCTGGCATCTGGTGCTTCCAAGTATAAAGCCAACTATCATCTTACTTCTTATTATGACTCTTGGAAGCATGATGAGTGTAGGCTTTGAAAAGGTATACCTTCTTTACAATACCGCAGTGTATGAGACTGCAGATGTAATTCAGACTTATGTATATAGACAAGGTATTTTGAATAACAACTATAGCTATTCAGCAGCCGTAGGTTTGTTTAACTCAGTCGTAAACTTTACCATAGTATTTGCTGCCAATAAGTTTAGCCGCAGAGTTTCAGATACTGCTATCTGGTAGGAGGAGAAGAAGGATGAAAAAGATTAAACATCTCTCAGCGGGAGATATAATATTTGAACTTATTATAGCGCTTTTTCTGTTAGTAGCTGTAGTAGTGTGTGTGTATCCTTTCTTATATGTAATCAGTGTGGCTATAAGCTCAGGTGATGCAGTTAACAAGGGACAGGTCGTACTTTTGCCAGTGGATATAAACTTTGACGCGATGAAGAGGGTGTTCGGCTACAAGCAGCTTTGGGTTTCGTATAAGAATACTATTTTCTATACGATAGTAGGTACTGTACTTAACATAATCTTTACCTGTCTGGCTGCATATCCGCTTTCAAGAAGAAGCTTTTCTCTTAGAAAGGTGATGAACTTTTTGCTGGCATTTACCATGTATTTCTCTGGTGGCCTGATTCCTATCTACATAGTAGTTACCGGCTTGAATTTGTATAACACCAGACTGGCTATGATATTGCCAGTACTTGTAAGTGCATATAATGTAATGATTTGCCGTTCAGCCTTCGAGTCTATTTCTGAGGAGCTATTCGAGGAGGCAGCCATGGAGGGAGCAAATGATTTCACTATCCTTACAAAGATAGCGGTTCCACTCATAAAGCCTACATTAGCTGTTATCACACTGTATTATGCAGTGGCAAGATATAATGATTTCTTCAATGCGATGCTTTATATCAGCAAGAAGGAGCTGGAGCCATTGCAGCTCTTCCTTAGAAGAATTCTTTTGGAGGCAAGCGCAGAGATTATGCAGACCACTAGCGTATCTATGGCGGCAGCCAGCCAGTCATCTATACAGGTTCGATATGTCTGCATCGTAGTAAGTGTTATTCCTATTATGCTAGTGGTTCCATTTGTTCAGAAGTATTTAGTAGAGGGAACCATGCTGGGAGCTGTAAAGGGTTAGGTTAAAAACAGACACCTGTTTTTTAATAAAGCACATTAAATGTGATTGCCCGGGAAGGGGCAGAATGGAGGATTTATGAAAAAGAAACAAATCATGGCTCTCATGATGACAGCAGTGATGGCTGTTGGTATGTTAGCTGGCTGTGGATCAGGAAATGGCGGTTCTGGTTCAGCATCTAAGGGCTACAATTACACTGGTGCAGCACCTATTACAAATGTAGCAGATGCTTCACTCAAGATTTTGGCTCAGACTTCTAACTACACAAATGTAGATATCGCTAGTGCTGAAATCGTAGAGACAGTTGTAAAGAACGCTGGTGTTAAGGTAGATTGGCAGTTAGTTGATTACAATAACTATGCTGATTCAGTAGGACCAATGCTTACCACAGGTGCTGTGGATGCTGATATCGTTCTTCTTCCAGATCAGGATCAGAATCAGAAGTATATTAAGTCTGGCATGTTTGAGCCACTTGATACACACTTTGATCAGATGCCAAACTTCTCTGCATGGCTTAATGCAAACCCTGTTATTAAGGCTGAGATCACCGCAGAGGATGGACACATCTACTACTGCCCAGGTACTAACGTAGGTAAGGATTACCAGCCAGTACTTATGTACAACCAGGTATGGCTTGACAAGGCAGGTATGAAGGCTCCTGAAACTCTTGATGACTTTGTAAAGCTTCTTCGTTACTTCAAGGATAATGATATGAACGGTAACGGCGATAAGAACGATGAAATCCCAATGAGTATTATGGCTGACTTCCTTCCATATATGTTTGGACCAGCATTTGGTCTTGACCTTGTAAGTGGATTCCAGGCAGATGCTAACGGAAACGTAACTTATGCTTATGCTGATGCAGATAACTTCAAGGCTTATCTTGAGTTCCTTAACGGATTATACAAGGATGGACTTCTTGAGGTAGAGTATACTTCACTCGACAGAGATCAGGTAATCGCTCGTATCTCTAATGACCTTACTGGTGTTGCATTTGACTTCAGCTGGGCTATGTCAATGATGTACTCTAACGTTCTTCCATACTATGATGGAACCGCTGCAAAGGCATTCGTAGGAGCTGCTCCTCTTTCAGGACCACAGAAGGGCTTCTATGTAGGACGTGTTGAGCTTGGTAACATGTTCGCAGTTAACAAG
>JAZRWF010000078.1:0-13109 GCA_045599565.1 Lachnospiraceae bacterium | reverse complement strand
ACTTTATGTGTCTGCAGGCAGCGCCTGCAGCTCAAATAAGCCAGCAGTTTCAAGGACTTTGACGGCTATAGGCTTAGATAAGTCGCTTTTGGATTCCACGGTCAGGTTTTCCTTCTGCAGGAATAATACGATGGAAGAGTGTGACCAGGCGATAGAGATACTAAAGAATGTAGTTCCGAGGTTGAGAGGATTTGTAAGACGATGAGTATGTATCAGTCATTTTTGATAAAGTATGCCGAGATAGGTGTGAAGGGCAAGAACCGTTATGTTTTCGAGGACAAGCTGGTTTCCCAGATAGTCAGAGCCCTGTCTATGGTGGACGGAGAATTTAATGTTTTTAAGCAGCAGGGCAGAGTATATGTGACCTGTGAGGGCGAATACGATTATGACGGTGCTGTGACAGCACTTAGCCGTGTGTTTGGAGTATCAGCCTTCTGTCCATGCTTTATGATGGAAAAGAAGGATGCAGCAGGCATCGTTTCGGATGTGGTGGACTGCATCAGAAAGGAATATGATAATCCAAGGTTTTCATTTAAAGTCTTCTGCCGAAGAATCGATAAGAAGTTTCCTGTGGAATCCATGGATATGGCAGCTCGTATAGGTGAGGCACTCTTAGAGAATTTCGAGGGTCTGACTGTGGATGTGCACAGCCCAGAGGTAGCTGTGAATGTGGAAATCAGAGAGCAGCTTTGTGTATATTCAAAGGAAATCAAGGGTGTGGCAGGTATGCCTGTGGGAACTGCTGGCTCTGCGATGCTTCTTCTTTCTGGTGGAATAGACAGCCCTGTAGCTGGCTACATGATAGCTAAGCGCGGCGTGAAGATAAATGCGACTTACTTCCATGCGCCGCCTTACACCTCAGAGCGCGCAAAGCAGAAGGTAGTGGACCTGGCAAAGGAAATTTCTCTATACACTGGCCCTATAAAGCTTCGTGTAGTAAATTTCACAGATATTCAGCTGGCTATATATCAGAACTGTCCACCTGAGGAGCTGACTATTATTATGCGCCGTTACATGATGCGTATCGCACAGGATTTCGCAAAGGAGGATGGCTGCGAGGGCCTTATAACTGGAGAGTCCATTGGACAGGTCGCTTCTCAGACCATGCAGTCGCTCATGTGCACAAATGCTGTGTGTGATATACCTGTATATCGACCACTTATAGGCTTTGACAAGCAGGAAATAGTGGATATTTCGCAGAAGATAGATACTTATGAGACCTCGATTCTGCCTTATGAGGATTGCTGCACGATCTTCGTGGCAAAGCATCCTGTCACAAAGCCTCGCCTTGATATCATAGAGAAGAATGAAAAGAAGCTTGTTGGTATCGTGGAGGAGCTCTATAAGAAGGCTATTGAATCAGTGGAGATTATAGAGATTTCGTAGGTTTTTGGGGAATTTTTGGGTCCCGGTGTTCGGTGGAACACCGGGATTTTTTTTGAGAAATCGCTGTGTGTTTAGGCTGCTTTAGATGGATGCATCTAAAAAATCTAGCTGTTCATTGGTAAGCTCTAGATTTAAGCCTTCCACTACTTCCTTTAGATGCTTTTCGCTCGAAGGACCGACGATAGGAAATAGGTTTAGTGGCTGCTTCATCAGCCAGGCTATGCCTATCTGTGGAACTGTCGCACCAAGCTGAGATGCCACAGTCTCAGCACGTCGTAATCTTTCGATGTTTTCCGGTGCATAGTATTCCATGACAGGGGCTGTGCCAATGCATTCTTCGATAGGTCTGGTATCAGTTGTCTTATATTTCCCAGACATGAAGCCTCTGGCAAGCGCAGAGTAATTAAATATTGGCATTTGATTCTCAGATAGCCAGTCTCTAAAACCTTTATTATTTTCACCGGTAATAGAAACACTTCCACCCCATGGATCAGTTACAAGCCTCATATAGGTAAAGTTTGGGCTGCAAATAGAAAAGCCCTCCAGGCCGTGATTAGCTGCATATTTATTAGCCTCTTTGATTCGCTCCATACCCCAGTTTGATCCGCCGAAACGTATGATTTTACCATCAGCCTTTAGCTCGTTTAAAACTTCTACTATTTCGTCTACAGGTTTAGCAGGGTCGTCTCTGTGAAGAATATACATTTCTACATGATCTGTCTGAAGACGATCAAGTGAGATTTGAATTTGAGTTCGGATAGTATCCGCAGAGAATATATCAGGGGTAGTGTAGGTGGCACGCGGATTGCAGCCTTTGTCGATTATTACAACGTCATCTCTGTGACCGCTTTTTATAAGCCATTTTCCTAAATTTTCTTCACCGTTGCCATATGAATAGGCAGTGTCAAAGGTGCGAAAGCCCATTTCATAAGCCATGTCATAGCAGATAGCGGCCTCCTCAAAGGAGCCGTTTGCTGCTGCGCCTGGCGTTCCGTATGTAAGTCTTGATAAATTCTTGTCTATGCCTTCGATTTTAGTGTATTTCATACGTCTCCTCCATGGTGTCAAACTTACTGGGAATTAGTTTTGTGAAATGATTATACCATGCCAACATCTATTTCACAAATGTGGAATTATCTGATATAATGTCAAGGTTTGGAAAATATGTTTTATAGAGAAGTTAATTATGGAAGACGAAATTTTAGATTTAAATAATGATGAAGTAGTAGATTTAAATAATGAGGATCATGCGGCCGAATATGAGGCGGATACGAACAGGAGACATGGGCTGAAATCCGGTGTGGAGCCACTTATTATTATGTGGCTTTTTTTCAGTGGGGCATTTGTATTTTGGGAGGGATGTCTGCACTATATAATGTTTAAAAGTGTGGATGCCAATATTACATTTGTCGTGCTGTTTTCATTCGTGGTAGCAGGATTTATAAATTATGTTCTGTCCTTTTTTAATCGCAAGGTTTCTGATATTTTAGGACTCATTTTCATGCTGTTTTTTACGGTGTATTACTTTGCTCAGAATGTTTATTTTCGGACATTTCAGACGGTCATGCCTCTTAATGTTATAGGTCTGGGTGGAGATGCCTTGAATGATTTTTCAAAGGAAACCATGAGTATTATTATGAGGTATCTGCCGAGCCTGATTCTGGTGTTTATACCGCTGATTTTATATGTGCCTGTGGCAATATTTTTAAAGCATGGCTACGATGAGTCGCACATGGTGGGACGAGCTGTGTTCAGTGGTGTGCAGTCGCTTCTCGTGTATGCACTCACCATGATGGCTGTTTTTATGGCTGGAACAGACAGCTATACACCGTATGATATGTATTTTTCGCCTGCGGTAGCGACTGAAACCTCAGCTGAGGTTTTGGGTGTTTTTATCACCTCGGTGAGAGAGGTCAGGGGGCTTTTTATTAAGGATGAGAGCTCTGGCTTTACAGCAAATGATTTGGCTGTCATAGGTGGTGAGAATACGGTAGAGGAAGCACCAGCAGAGGCTGTGCAGGACTTGACTTTTGATGTTTCGCTCGAAACGGAGGAAGCATTTGTCGAGGAGATTCTGCCAGTGGTGTATGGACCAAATGCACCGGCTGAGCTTAGGCTTCCAAGGGTCGAGGGAAATGACGACATAAACCAGCTGTCAGCGTATTTTGAGAAGGTTACTCCTACAGATAAGAATGAATTTACTGGTATTTTTAAGGATAAAAATCTTATTATGATGTGCTGTGAGGCTTTCTCACCGGTGATTATAGATGCTTATCCAGAAATGTTTCCTGCCCTAAATCGCCTTTATAATCAGGGTGGATTTAAGTTTGAAAACTTCTATGCGAGCTGGCCTAATAATACGACAAATGGTGAATATACCTATGTGACTGGACTTTTCCCGGATATGAGCAGGGGTAAGGACGACAGTACGATGGCTAATTCCGGAAATAATTATTATCCGTATGTATTTGGAAATGTGTTCAGCGATATGGGTGTGGAGACCTATGCCTATCACAATTTCCGAGGCTATTATTATAATCGAGAGGAGTCGTATCCGAATCTGGGCTTCAAGCATATAAAATTTAAAAATGCAGGGCTTAACATGTCGACTGGCTGGCCGACCTCCGATTTAGAGATGATGCAGCAGTCGGTGGATGACTACATAAATGAGGACAGATTTTTCGCGTATTATATGACATTTTCAGGTCATATGGAGTACTCAGTAGAGAATAATCCGATGTGTGCGAGAAACTATGACAAGGTGGCAGATTTGGAGCTCTCTGAGCCGGCCAAGTGCTATCTTTCAGGACATTTGGAGCTGGAATACGCTATGGAGTATTTGCTGCAAAGGCTGGAGGAGGCAGGAAAGCTTGAGAATACTGTAATCGTGATGACGCCTGATCATTATCCGTATGGACTGACGATAGAGGAGTACAGCGAAATCGTAGGGCATCCTGTGGACGCTATATTCGAAAAATTCGAGAATGCATTTATCTGTTTCGATGCTTCTATGGAGTCCAAATCTGTGGACACGTATTGCTGTACGCTGGATATTATGCCAACACTTTTGAACCTTTTTGGAGTGGAATTTGACTCTAGAATTTTGCCTGGTGTGGACATATTTGCGCCGAGTGATTATCACATAGCAGTGCTTTCAAATCAGTGCTTCATAGATGAAAATGTGGAGTTTAATGCGGCGAAAAAGAAGGCGAATTATAAGACAAATGCAGCCCTACCGGTGGGGTATTTAGACGAGAGAATTCAGCTGGTGAAGAATAAGGTTTACATATCTTCGCTGGTGTTTAATTCAAATTATTATGAGTGCTTGAGGTAGTTTTTAAGGATGTAATTTATAGATTTGCTAGCAGAGGAGGACATTATGGGTATTGGTAAAAAGGGACATGTAGAGTTTAGCAGTTATGTGGATGAGTACACTGGAACGGTAGTGAAAAGACTTACTAATCCAGAGGTTCTGTCGCATCATATGTATTTTTACAACAGGATGATGACAGCAGATGGGGGCAAGCTTTTGATCTGTCAGGAGCTCGAGGAGGGCAGACAGATTTATCTTTTGGACACTGTGACTGGAGATACAGTACAGCTCACTGAGGGGGATAAGCTATCTGACGACAGTGCTATTTTAGCAAATGATGAGAACACAGTTTACTATGTGCAAAATGGCAAGGTGTATTCGATTAAGCTGGACAGTCTTGCGAAAACACTGGTATACGAGGCACCTTCGGGGTACGGCATAGGAAATGTTGGGATTGGTTCAGATAACAAATATCTGGTGTTTACTGAGACGGAGCTGGCTACTACAGCGCCTGCGGGTAAGAACTGGGATTTCTTCGCTGCTAATTGCCTGGCTAAGCCTCATTGCCGGATTACCATGGTGGATACAGATACAAAAGAGGTTAGGATAGTATTAGAGGATAACTGCTGGATAGGACACGCACAGCTAAGACCAGGCGACAATGACACGATTTTATTCTGTCATGAGGGACCATATGATTTGATAGATGCAAGACTTTGGCTGGTGCAGTCAGATGGAACGAAGCTTCGCTGCTGTAAGGAGCAGCCGAGCGATTTGATTCTGACGCATGAGTTTTGGCTTCCAGACGGTTCTCAGCTGGCATTTGTTTACAGGGAAACTACAGGGGATAAAATCGAAAATATCAGAATGATAAATCCTGATACGATGGAGGAGACAATTCTTATGCCATGTTCTCCGTTTGCACATTTTATTTGTGATAAGCAGTGCAGGTATATGGTTGGAGATTCGCAGGGCATAGATAAGCCGATACATTTGCTGTCCATGGAGGAAATCGAGGCTGACAGAAAGGCTGGAATAATCAGAAATGATTATATTTATCTGATAGATGTGGAAAAGAAGACGGAGAAAAAGCTTTGCTATCATGGAACGAGCTGGCTGGCCGTTCACGGAAGTCCGCAGGACGCGCACCCACACCCATGCTTTTCAGAGGACAACAGCAAGGTAGTGTTCGTCTCAGACAGAGAGGGAAAGCCTTGTGTATATGCTGTGGAGCTTAAGGATATGTAGGTCAGGTACTTTGCGAGGTTTTTATGCTGTAAATCAAGGCGCTTGAAAGCACGATAACGGCGCCTATGATGCTGAGTGGACCGATGTACTCGTGGTAGAAAATAGCCACAAGAATTGGGTTTACGATAGGCTCGGCCATCGAGATGATGGAGGCTCCGATAGGTGGAACCGTGTCGAGCCCCTTCGCTAAAAGTACGTAGGACAGACCGAGCTGGACTAGGCCAAGAGCGATGATGGTTGTGATATTTGTCGCGCTAAAATCTGTCTCGCGGACGAAAAAAGGCAGGGCTATAACAAAATTTATGACAAAGGAGAGGGCTGCTGATGATTCAAAATCAGCGCCTTCTATTTTTTTAATCAGAAATACTATGGCATATAAAAAGCCGGAAAGCAGGGCTAACAGATTGCCCAGCATGCCACCCTTAGAGAGACTTTCAAAGAAGAAGCAAAGTATGCCGCAAAAGCAGATGAGTGCAGTTAGGACAGAAACTTTGTCGGGCTTCTTCTTCCAGAAAATCCAGCTTAGAAGCAGAATGTATATCGGCAAAGTAAACTGCAAAACGATGGTGTTGGCTGCGGTCGTGAGCTTATTCGCCATGACAAAGGAGACGCACATGCCGGTGTTCGCGAGAGCGCCCAGCACGACGGTCTTATTTATGATGAATTTGTGCCCCTGACTTTTGAAAAATGGGTAGAAGATCATCAGGGCGAAGATGCAGCGCACCCCATTTATGGAGAGGGCTGACCAGGTGTTTAGCTTTATGAGTAAGCCGCCAGTGGCAAAGCTAAGGGCGGAGAGCAGAATGTATACGTAGCCTTTGTTGAAATTTTTCATATTAATACTCCCAAGGGTAGTTTATTTTAAAGGTGTGTGGTAAAATTTTAGCGATACAAGTATAGGATATTTTATTTATTTGTCAAATGAATTTCGGAGGAAGCATGGGCAGAATTTTATATATAGTGATACCTTGTTATGATGAGCAGGAGGTGCTGCTTCTTACTATGAGCAGCCTTCGAGAGAAGATGGATAGCCTTTTGGAGGCTGGGAAAATCGCCCCGGGCAGTAAAATTTTATTCGTGGATGATGGGTCTAAGGATCAGACCTGGGATATGATAGAGGAATTTCATGATGCTGATGAAATGTTCGCAGGACTTAAGCTCAGTCGAAACAGAGGGCATCAGAATGCGCTTTTGGCGGGGCTTATGGCTGCGAAGGATAAGGCGGATATGGTTATTTCTATGGATGCTGACCTTCAGGATGATGTGGACGCCATAGATGAGATGGTGGAGAAATTTTTGGCTGGTATAGACATAGTGTACGGTGTGCGTTCTGATCGAAAGAAGGACAGCTTTTTCAAGAGATTTACAGCAGAGGCTTTCTACAGATTTATGAATCTTATGGGAGCAAATGTAAAATTTAACCATGCTGATTTCAGACTTATGAGCAAGCGGGCACTGGAGGGGTTGGCAGAGTTTAAGGAGGTGAATCTGTTCCTTCGCGGCGTGATTCCGATGATTGGATATTCAAGTGACGTCGTATTCTACGAGAGAGGGGAGAGACTCGCAGGCAAGAGTAAGTATCCTTTGGGGAAGATGATAGCATTTGCTGTGGAGGGAATTACATCCTTAAGCATTACGCCGCTTCGCATGATTACGCACATGGGAATTCTGATTTTCTTTGTAAGTATAGTAATGCTGATATACAGCTTTATCAGACATTTTCAGGGTGAGACCATCGTGGGCTGGACGACGCTTATGGTGTCTGTCTGGGCTATCGGCGGTCTGATTCTTCTGGCTATCGGCGTGGTCGGGGAGTACATAGGAAAGATTTATCTGGAGACAAAGGGCAGGCCAAGGTATATCGTGGAGAAGGAGCTGGAGTAAAAATAAATATGGTGTTTGGGTGGCTGCTTCTCGTATCTGTGCGAACTTGGGTATGGGGAGCGGCTTTTTTTGTGTGGGTTATATGTATGGGGTGTTTATTGGGGTTGGATAGCGGGCATGGTTACTGGGCAAGGCTACTGGGCAAGGCTACGTCTGTGAGAAGCAACTGCGTGAAATGAGACGTAGGGTTTTTGGTTGGGATGGGAGGGGTTACGTCTGTGTGAGGCGAAAGTTTGGAAAGAGACGTAGTATTTTAGGAAAACTGAGAGTGGGTTACGTCTGAAAGAAAGAAAAATGGAGAATAGACGTAATCTGAAGTCATGCCGAGTGAAATTTTACGTCTAAATAATGGGGATGTTTGAAGATAGAAGTAAGAATCAATTTTATAGAAAAAAGTATTGACAAAGTTCGAACAAGTGTTTATTATAATAGATACAAAGGAACGGATGTTCTGCTGATGTGGTGATATTATATGGATGGAAAGGTTAAATTTTTAAGATATGATAAGCATGCGATCGTTTGTATACCTGTTATAGCATCCTTTAGCTATGATGGTCAGGTGGCACCTATACGTGTGAGAATAGAGCATGAAGTATATAAGGTGGAAAGCTATAGCTTAAGGCCAGGAACGACAGATCTCTTGGAATATGCATGCCAGATTTCGAAGGATGGTACACAGTTTCCAGTGCTTTTATACTATTATCCGAGAGAGAAGGTGTGGTGCATTCAGGGAGAGGCAAGTGGATAGATATGGTCTGTTATGGTGTGGCTGGGATTTGCCATAGCTCACCCCAAACCTGATCACATAGCTTTACACAGTAGTTATAGTCGAAGCTAGGGTCCTGCTTGCGAATATGATTTTCCAAAGATTTTTCCTGGGAATATTGATCTATTGGGAAAACGGTGATTCCGTTTGTACCAGGGGTTACATGGCAGATGACAGGTGTTACACCGTATTCGGATATAGTGATGGTGTCATCGTCAGCTTGGCTTAAGGTGACCTGTGCGAGACCGCCGACCATGCGGTTAGCTACGCCATCGCCCTGACCTGAGGTCCAGTTTACGAAGTTTCCAAGGGAGTAGTAGACCAGCATTCTATGGTGTGTTGTCTCATCCTCTATATACTCGATAGGTTCGATTACATGTGGATGTGTGCCAAGCACTAGGTCTACGCCATTTTCCAGGAAAATTTTTGTCCATTTATTTTGGGAAGAATCAGGGGTGAGGCGATATTCTGTTCCCCAGTGTGGACAGACTATGGTAAAGTCTGCGAGTTCCTCAGCGGTTTTTATATCGGAGACGACTTTTTCCTTGTCAAGGAGGTCTACAGCGTAGGGCATGTCGGCAGGAAGAGCTATGCCATTAGTTCCGTAGGTGTAGTTTAAGACAGCTACTTTTATGTCATTTTGCTCGTAGATGTAGATATTTGTGTCTGGTGCATCATGTATACCCAGAATTTCTATATCAGGATATGATTCCTGCCAGTGGCTTATGCAGTTTAAAAGACCTGTTTTGCCTTTGTCGAGAGCGTGATTAGTCGCGTGGCAGATTACATCGAAACCAGTATCTACTAATGCGTCTGATACTTCATAAGGGGCATTGAAGGCTGGATAGCCTGAAATACCTAGCTCGCTGCCGCCGATGATGACTTCCTGGTTTACAAGAGCGAGGTCCGCCGCTTCGATAGTATTCTTTGTGTGGCTAAAGATGGCGGTATAGTTATAGGTACCGTCATCCTGGAGAGCAGCTTCTTTAAAAGGAGTGTGAAGAAGAATATCGCCCGCCATCAGGATGGTGATGGATGGAGGTTCTCCTGGCGCAGGAGGTTCTTCACTTGTTTTATGGATGCTTGCAGATATTTCTTCGGGGTCTATAGTGGAAGGTATCAGCGGAAGGACTAATGGTGAGCTTTCTATGGTTTCGACATGTATATCTGTGGTGGTGTTATCTGAAAGGGATGCATTCTGACAGCCTGTTTGTGCTGACAGAAGAAAAACTGTAAGTATGAAAGCTGTGTATACTTTATATTTAAGCATGTTCGTAAGAACTCCTATATGTTAAAATTGCGTATTGCCATAGGTCGCTCGCGGGGTATGCGGAGCTGTGGTGGTCTGATTGTAACATTTGTCGCGAAGTTTTTACAGAGGTAAATGTTAAAGGCAAATTGTTAAAAAAACTATACTTTATCCGATAAAAGCGTAAAAGTATGGCGTCTTGCCTACTTGACACAAATTCCATGTAATGGTATCATTCAGTTATCTTTGGATATTTTTTAAAAACTAATAATTTATTTATAGAAAGGGTAAGAAAACATGGCAAATCTTGATTTGACAAAGTATGGCATCAATGGTGCCACAATCATCGCTCACAATCCTTCTTACGAGGAGCTCTACAAGGCAGAGATGGATCCTTCTCTTGAGGGTTATGACAAGGGTTTTGATACCGAGCTTGGCACTGTAAACGTTATGACTGGTATCTATACTGGTCGTTCACCTAAAGATAAGTACATCGTAATGGATGCTAACTCAAAGGACACTGTATGGTGGAACACTCCTGAGTATCCAAACGATAACCACGAGATGTCTGAGGAAGTTTGGGCAAAGGTTAAGGCTCTTGCTGTTGCAGAGCTTTGCGGAAAGAACCTTTATGTTGTAGATGCATTCTGCGGCGCAAACAAGGACACCCGTATGGCAGTTCGTTTCATCGTTGAGGTTGCTTGGCAGGCTCACTTCGTAGAGAACATGTTCATTAAGCCTTCAGCTGAAGAGCTTGAGAACTTTACTCCAGACTTCGTTATCTACAATGCTTCTAAGGCTAAGGTAGAGAACTACAAGGAGCTTGGTCTTAACTCAGAGACTTGTGTAGCATTCAACGTAACTTCACGTGAGCAGGTTATCCTTAACACTTGGTACGGCGGAGAGATGAAGAAGGGTATGTTCTCTATGATGAACTACTACCTTCCACTTAAGGGTATGGCTTCTATGCACTGCTCAGCTAACTGCGACATGGATGGAAAGCACACCGCTATCTTCTTCGGTCTTTCAGGAACAGGTAAGACCACACTTTCTACAGATCCTAAGCGTCGTCTTATCGGTGATGATGAGCACGGCTGGGATGACAATGGCGTATTCAACTTCGAGGGTGGTTGCTATGCTAAGGTTATCGGTCTTGACAAGGAGCATGAGCCAGACATCTACAATGCTATCAAGAGAAATGCTCTTCTTGAGAACGTAACTGTAGATGCTAACGGAAAGATTGATTTCGAGGATGGCAGCGTAACCGAGAATACTCGTGTTTCTTACCCAATCGATCACATTAACAATATCGCCGCAGAGGTAAATGGCGTTTCTGCAGGTCCTGCAGCTGAGAACGTAATCTTCCTTTCAGCAGATGCATTCGGAGTACTTCCTCCAGTATCTATTCTTACTCCAGAGCAGACTCAGTACTACTTCCTTTCAGGATTTACTGCTAAGCTTGCTGGTACAGAGCGTGGTATCACTGAGCCAACTCCTACCTTCTCAGCTTGCTTTGGTCAGGCATTCCTTGAGCTTCACCCAACTAAGTACGGTGAGGAGCTTGTTAAGAAGATGGAAGCTAACGGCGCTAAGGCATACCTTGTAAACACTGGTTGGAACGGAACTGGTAAGCGTATCTCTATCCCAGATACCAGAGGTATTATCGATGCTATCCTTTCAGGTGACATCCTAAAGGCTCCTACCAAGAAGATTCCTATGTTTGACTTCGAGGTTCCTACAGAGCTTCCTGGAGTTAACACTGGTATTCTTGATCCTCGTGATACCTATGCTAACGCTTCTGAGTGGGAAGAGAAGGCTAAGGATCTTGCTTCTAGATTCATCAAGAACTTCAAGAAGTATGAGACCAACGATGCTGGTAAGGCTCTTGTAGCAGCTGGTCCACAGCTTTAATTGTAACATACAGCTTTAGCTGTATGTTCTAGAAATCTCAATTCATTGAGATTTCGCCCATATGTAGGCATATAAACCCGAAACCTTTTATGAGGTTTCGGGTTTTTTGTATGCTGTTATGAAATTACTGTCAAAACAGCATAGAGTGAATGTTTCGCCAGTAATTTTAGGTAATGTTGGAGGAAGATTACTGGCAAAGTGGCCAGAGAATAGGGTTCAGGCAGTAATTCTTGTCTGGTTTGCTTTAAAATTACTGTCTGGGAGGCATCTAGTGGAGGTACAGGCAGTAATTGTGGAGAAGGCGTAAACATTTGATGTATATAACCGATATAGAAAGTGTATCGGGAGGTATAGATATGATTAATTTCAATTCACAGGGGACATTTACTAACCCATATCAGACACATCAGGGTATGGGTAGATACGGAAATCGAGGTAATGCAAAGGCAAATTCTAATACAGAGAATAAGTCTTTTGGACTTAGCATGGAAGCTTATAAACCTAGCAAGGAGGCGAAGGAGTTACAAAAGGCAAATGAGGCGGATCCAGTCAGCAAGCTTTCAAGCAAAGCACAGGCTATGTTGTCTCGGCTAAAAGAGCGATACGGCGAGGATACCGATGTATTTGTAGGAAATTGGTCTTCTGATGAGGAAGCCAGTGCTATTATGAATCATGGTACGAAGGAATATGCTATGCTGATTTCGCCTGAGGAGCTTGAAAAAATGGCAAGCGATGAAGATTATGCAAAACAGAGAATGCAGGATATCGATGCTGCCAGAGGTGATATGCAGACGGTGGTGGAGGAAGCTAAAAAGGAAGGTGTATCTATAGACAAGATAGGCTTTACCTTGGATGCCGATGGAAACACAAAGCTGTTTGCATCTTTATCAAAGTCTTCTGAAGCCTATAAAAAGCACATGGAAGAGGTAAATAAAAAGAAGGCAGAGGAGAAGATTAGGTTAGAGAAAAAGGAGCGCAAGGAGGCACAAGATGAGAAAATCCAGAAAAGATTGGATGAGGAATCGTGGTTTAAGACGTCTTCTGTCGAAGCTGACAATGTGGAGGAACTCATAGAAAAAATCCGTGGAATTAATTGGGATGATATAGAGGCTGTGTATAGGGCATAGAGCTGTGATAGGGTAGGCTTTTTGTATGCTTTTGAGATGAAGTAAACTGTTTTGTTTAAATATGATGGAAGGGTTGTCTTTTTTGGCTCTTCAGGGGTAATGGTGGATTAAAAACCGCCACAACCCCAGCGTTTATCTAGATTAAGCGGCATTCAACTTTCGATTAGGAAGTGGGATGCGTATATCTGAGCATACAAGGTACACCATATCGAGCATATTTTGTAT
>JAZRWF010000077.1:0-26405 GCA_045599565.1 Lachnospiraceae bacterium | reverse complement strand
CCTATAGTAGAGCCAGAGCCAGCGCCAGCATTCGTACCAAGTGATGATCCAAATGCGAAGATGAGCGACGATGATATAGCAGCACTTATAGCCAGCATGTCAGGTGGAGCAGCTCCAGCAGCAGAGCCGGAGCCAATACCTGAGCCAGAGCCTATAGTAGAGCCAGCCCCAGCGCCAGCGCCAGCATTTGTTCCAAGCGATGATCCAAATGCGAAGATGAGCGACGATGATATAGCAGCTTTAATAGCTAGCATGACTGGTGGCGCGCCTACAGCTCCGGAGCCAGAACCAGAACCTGCTCCAGAGCCAGCTCCTATAGATTTCTCGAACTCAGGGGTAGATTTAAGTGATCCAAATCATAACCTTACTCCTGATGAGATAGCTAAGCTGTTCGCAAGCGTGTAATTAAGAAGATAATACTTCTCTGTTCGGTTTATATGCCGGGTAGAGAAGTATTTTTTTGCCTGTCTGTGACAATTTGGGGCAGGATTACTTCTGCCTGGCTGATTCATTAGCTGAGGGGAAGTATTACTGTAAGGATAATACTTCTCTACTGAGGGATTGCCATGGTGACAGAAGTAAACATAGGGTTTTGAATCAGATTAGAGCAAAAAAATACTTCTCCATTTAGCGTTACAACTAAATGAAGAAGTATTTACAACTATAGAAGCAAAATCAAATGTCCAAGATATCTTACACTAAAGGTTTTTTTGCTAATAATACATGAACTCATCGATATATTTGTTTATCACTCTTACACTAAGCGGTACAGAGGCTGTCTCGTGTAGAATCAAGACATCTCTTCCCACTAGCAATCCATTTCTTTCAAAGGCATCCAGTTTGCTAAGGGTGTTCTGAAAATATGTGTCTGAGTCCATTTTGCCTAGGTGTTCAAGATATTTTATGCGTCCGGAGTAAGGGCACATGACAGTGAAATCTGGATAAAAGGTGTATTCCTTGCCGTTGATATGAAGTATTAACGGTCGTTCATATTTATAAGGAATATTCTTTCTAGCTAATTCATTTGCTATAAGTATTTCTGATTTTGAGCGAACGCGCTCTCCTTTAGAGGTATAAAATTCTGAAAAGTCATTTTCATCAAATGATTTTCCGTGCACTACTTCGTTTTCAAATGCTGATAACTTGTCGCTAGTGGTCATAATCTGATCTTTTAGTAGCAGCTTTCTTCCATCAGGTAGACCCTTTGTGAAGGTATCTATTCTGTCAGGGTTATACTCGTTGATAAAGGATGTAAGTACACGCCTTTCGTTTTCCAGCATTGGCTTGATTTTCTTATAATAATCTCGCAAGCATATCATTTTGGCTATGTGCCGGTCTTTTACCTTGAGATATTTTTCGTCAACGAGATATTGAATGCTGCCGTTGCTTTTAATGCAATGAAGTCCACCAGTTATGTCTTGAGATAAGAAGTCTTCAATAGCTTCTATACTACAGTTAATCTGTTCTAGTTCCTTTATTATAATATTTTTATTTATCAATTCTTTGCCTCGCGTGAAGCCTTGTTTTGGGATTTGTATTGGAACGTACATTGAGTACTCCAATATCAGAATAAAGATTCTTGATAAAAAGGTATTATGGATATTAAACCAGAAAGGTTAATTTGTCAAGTGTTGATTTCCTTTAGGAAGATAACTGTAGAATGATAACTGTATACTTTGCGATTTGTATACGTTTTAATGATTTACTTCTCAAGTTTACAAATCTGTTGAGTACAGAAGTAAAAAATGATTTAAATAAGCTTTAAAATCATGAAAATACTTCCCAAATGATTAGAAAAATTAGCAAGAGAAGTAATTCTGAATTAGGATTACTTCTCTTGCTAAGCAGGTGGTGAGAATAAGAAGTAAAGCGTCATGAGAGGCTTCAAAGAATACCCGATGACAGATGCAAGAATTAACGTACAGCATAAAAACAGCCAGCTAACCATTATGGTTAACTGGCTGCTATAACTATCTCTTTCTGTTACCTCGTCTATTAATCTGCTTATATTCTGTGCGGTCTTCTTTCTTTCTGCTGGCGATTCTGTAGCGAAGCTCGATTAGATCAGGAACCTTCTTGACTAATAAAAGTATGAACAAACCTATGGCGAGAACGATAATCGGGATGTGGATATAATCCATAGGATTAATCGTGACAACTTCTTTTCCGCTTCCGCCTTCCTCTAACGAGAGGTTATCCCAGCTATATCCGGTAAGCTTATCCGAGTCAAATTTTACACTTCCGAAACCGACTTCTTTGTCAGCGTAGGTATAGATAATGCGACCTATCAAGCCTGGATCCTTGATGGAGGATGCAGCTCGAACAGATGCGGAGACATCGTTTACAGTGGCTGTCTTAGGAAGAACTAAAATGCCTTCATCACCTACCCTCATAAGCTCGATATCTTCTGCTAAAAAGCCTGTCTTTAGGCTTCTGCTCTCTGTGGTAAGTGCCTCAGCCTGAGTGGCTGGTATAACATAGAAATTATCAAAGCAGTAGTTGAAAAGATTCGTGGTGTCGGTCCAGTGAGCTGGATCCTTTGCACCCATGATGACGCATATAAGTGTCATGCCATCCTTTTCTGCATAGGTGGCAAGCGTAGAGCCCGCGTCTATAGTGTAGCCTGTCTTTCCACCCTTACAATACGGATAGATGTACTTCTTTGTCTTGTAATAGTGAAGCATCTTGTGGTGATTGTTCAAAGGTGTAGGCACATCGTGCTTGTTAGTAGGCGGTATAGAAGCAGTGGAAGTGCCAATTATCTCTCTAAACTTCGGTATAGCATAAGCCGCGCGACAAATGAGTGCCATGTCGTAGACTGATGTGTAGTGATCTGGGTTTGGAAGTCCATTAGGGTTTGCAAAATGGGTGTTTTGACATCCAAGCTCCAAAGCCCTTTTGTTCATGAGGTTTACAAAGCTATCCATGTCTCCGGAAACATACTCACCCAGTGCCCACGCGCATTCATTAGCTGATTCGAGCATCATTCCGTAAAGTGTCCACTCTACAGTCATGATTTCACCCACATCACGCGCAATAGAAGAGGATCCTTTTTCTTGCTTAAATACAGCATCCTTTGAAAAGGTAAGTTCAGCGGATAGATCCTCGACATTTTCCAGAACTAAAAGCGCTGTCATTATCTTTGTGATAGAGGCAGGATATCTTTTTTCATTTATATTATGCTCATATAGGATAAGACCAGTCTCCTGCTCCATTATGATGGCACAGCTGCTTTCGACAGGTATTCCCTCCGGCCAGTAATCGAGAGCATTCACTTGTATAGCAGAAGGTCCGCAAAGCCAAATGCATACTATTGATAAAAATATACTTAAAAGTCTTTTCATAAAAATTCCAGTTGATATTTGATTGCAAAATACTAATCTAGTATAATAGAAGAGATTATATTTTGGCAAGGAGTTTTGAAGCTATGAGACTTAGAAATATACCTAAGGCAGACGGTGTTATCGCTGCATCTAGCAGATGTATAAAGGAGCCAGAGAATCTAAAGGGTTCACATCCACATCCGCTGCATATCGAGATAGGAATGGGAAAGGGAAGATTTATCACTGATTTAGCTGCGTTTAATCCAGATATTAACTATATAGGAATAGAGCGTTACACCAGTGTGCTCTTAAGAGCTGTGGAAAAGGTAGATGAAGACATTCTGCCAAATCTTCGCTTCCTGTGCTTTGATGCTGCGAAAGTTTTAGATATCTTCGATAAGGGCGAAGTCGATAAAATTTATCTAAACTTTTCTGATCCATGGCCAAAGGCCAGACACGAAAACCGCCGACTTACCAGCCCTCGATTTTTGGACCTGTATCACGAAATCCTAAATGATCAGGGTGTTATTGAGTTTAAGACGGATAACCGTGACTTGTTTGACTACTCAGTGGAAGTGATAAACGAGAGTGAAACCTGGGAGATGGTAGCCTGCACCTATGATCTTCACCATGACGAGACCATGAACGAAGGCAATATTATGACGGAGTATGAGGAGAAATTCTCGAAGCTGGGAAATCCCATCTGCAAGTACATTATAAGAAAGAAATAAAAACGACCCCTCTATATTTTTATAGAGGGGCGTTACATTTTATATCATATTGGAATTATGGTATGACCTATCTTCGGTGACATCCTCCGCGAACCACGCTGGCGCGACAAATGCATTTGCCTGCTCTATGCTTTCAAATTCCACCTCAGCCATTATCAGACCTTTTTTATGACCTTCGAACACATCTAGTTCTATTTTATGCTCGTTAAATGGGATGATGTAGCGGGTTTTTTCAATCAATCTACCATCTATCTTAGGAACCAGGTGCTCATAGGTTTCCACAGGTATCTCGGTTTCTATCTCTTCTCTGGCAAGGAGACCAGACCCTTTATATGTGAAAAAGGCTTTGTCATCCTTTTTTCTGATACGAAGAACAGGCTTAACAGAAAGATATCCCTGGGATATGGTGTGATGCTCGTAGCTTTCTAAATCCGCAGGAAGCTCTTTTATTAAAAATTTACGTTCAATTTCCATTCTACACCTCGTATGCTAAGTCAGCAAATGTATTCACAACCTTTTCGGCATCTACTACCTCGCCAAAGCCCCATGCAGCATGTATAAAATCAAGTCCGGCAAGATGAGTGCAGTCGCAGTCTCCCTGAATATCACCGATGTAACAGGTCTCAGACTTCAGAAGACCATTCTTTTCTATGATTTTTTCCATGGTAATATTCTTTGGGCTAAGTGTGTCTCCATAGCAAAGGTAATCGTCTATGTAATCCGCTATGCCGCATTTTTCCATTACAAGCTCGATATACCCCTTCTGGCAGTTGCTTACTATAAATATCCTGTGATTTTCTGCTAGCTTGGCAAAGGTCTCCCTCACCTTAGGGTAAGCTAAATCAGCTTCGTTAGCCATCAGAAAATCGTGCTCATAGACATATAACAAATCACGCATCTTTTCGTAAAGGTTAGGTAGCTTGCTATCAGGAAAGAGGTGTTCGAATATTTCATCCATCGGAATACCGAATTCCTTCTTTAATCTGTCAGCTGTAATAACCTCATAGGGAAGTCCTAATTCCTTAGCAGCCTTTATCCAGGCCTTTGCCACTACCGCTGTACTGTTCCATATCGTTCCGTCTACGTCAAATAGTAAATTCTTATACATAATAACCTCTCAAAATGGGATGGAATTATAATAACATAAAAAGTTTTTAAAAAAAATAAAAAAAGTTGTTGACAACCATATTTTTATAGTGTAATATACTCACTGTTGCGAGACAAAAGCAAACAAAACGCGCGACTAGCTCAGTTGGTAGAGCACCTGACTCTTAATCAGGGTGTCCAGGGTTCGAACCCCTGGTCGCGCAGAGCAGCACTGGTTTCATGAACTAGAGTCATGGGGTTGGTGCTTTTTTTGTGCCAAAATGTTACTATTCACATCAGAAATAAAGTCTACACTTGTATCGTCACGCTTGCGTGTAAGAGACAAGTGTAGCTATTCTGTTTTAATCATAAATGTTTATTCTTTGGCAACAAATGTGTAGAGCAATAATAGGAGCTATTGTAAAGTAGATGTACTAACTTGAGTTAAAGGAGCATCTATGAAAAAGAGATTCTTATGCATTTTAATGACTATGTCGTTTGTCCTAAGTGCCTGTGGGCAGACAGCAGTAGCGCCTGCACCGGCAGGTAATACTTCTGCTACACAAAATACCGAGGCTAAACAAGACTCTGCTGTTAATACGGATACATCACAGCCTGAGGAGATAGAAGAGGAAGAGGTCATAGAGGAAACAGAGCCTATCGTTTACTTTGGCGCGAAAAGCGGCTTCTATGATAAGCTGGATCTTGAGCTTCGCTGCCCAGTAGAGGGTGCAAAAATATATTACACAACAGATGGTACTATTCCAACGGAGGCCTCTACAGCTTACACTGGCCCTATCACCTTAAAGGATCGCACACCAGAGCCAGAGGTGTACGCAGCTCGCACAGATTATTGTACAGACAGTCAGTACGTCCCTGGAGAGCGTATTATAAAAGCAAATATTATCCGAGCTATTGCAGTGTTTGCTGATGGAACATCTTCTATAGTGACTAACGGAACATACATCATCGGTCAGGATAGAGCTAAGCTCTATGGAGACCAGCCGGTGGTTTCTCTGATAACTGACCCAGAGAATCTTTTTAATGACGAAACGGGAATTTTCATTTTAGGTAAGAGCTATAGAGACTGGATAGCAGAGGATGCCAGTCGAAAGGATGAGCCTTCATATAAGGCAGTTGGTAACTTTTCTAACAAGGGAAAGGACTGGGAGCGTCCAGTCGCATTTGAATATATGCCAGCCGACGGGAAAAACATATCAGCAGATATGGGACTTCGCATGAAGGGCGCTTCTACCAGAACCTACCTCCAAAAGAGTATGAAGCTCATTGCCAGAGAAGAGTATGGTACAAAGAATATCAAGGGTGATCTCATTCCTGGCAACATGAAGAGTGATGGTTCTGAGCCTGTGAATAAGTATAAATCCTTTGTGCTTAGAAATGGCGGTAACGATAATGGTTTCGGAAAGATGCGAGATCCATTTATCCAGACTATGGTAAGCGATAGAAATATGGAAACCCAGCAGTCTGCACCTGCAGCAGTATTCTTGGATGGAGAGTATTGGGGCTGCTATGCCATTACTGAGGATTACACAGATAATTACATCCAGACGAATTACGGTGTAGAAAAAGAGAATGTCGTAATCGTAAAATGCGGCAGCATAGAGGAAGGCTTGGATGAGGACATCGAGCTGTATAAAGAGCTGTACTCGTTTGTCACCGAAAATGATATGAGTATTCCATCTAACTATGATAAGGCCTGTGAGATGATAGATATGCCAAGTTTTATCGACTTTGTGGCATTGACCTTCTATATTTATAATCATGACTCGCTTTTCGATGACAATAACTGGTCTTTATGGAGAGTGAGAGAAGCTGATAAAGCTACTGCTGTCTCAGACGGAAAGTGGAGAGTTCTTCTTTACGATACTGAGTTTTCGTCAGGTGTGTATTCAGGCGGAAATGAATATGGCGAGGATAATATTTCTCAGAATTTAGCTGCTATGCGAGATGAGAGTAAAACCTATAACGAGGACTATCCTTTAGTACATATAGTTCGCTCTTTGTATGATAATCCTGACTTTGAGAATGATATCATTGTCACAATGATGGATCTTAGGAACTATAATTTTAACAGAGATAAGATTAAGGATACCATGGCACAGATGTCGCCTGCTTATCAGACTTTGGCGCCAGCCTCATTCTATAGATATGGACCTGACTGGGTAGTTTTCTCTAATCCTCCAAAGTACTATGAGCAGAAGCTGACAGAGCTTAAGACCTTCTTCGGCGGCAGATATATGGCTATTCCAAATCTTATGACAAAGGTGTTTGGGCTTAGCGATACTACCACTGTAAATGTGACTACCTCAGATGCAGCCTCAGGTGAGGTTTGGATAAATAACACTAAGCTTGATTTAGCAGCCTGGAAAGACAATACCTATACAGGTGACTATTTTAAGGATTGCTATATTACTGTAAAGGCAGTTCCTGCCGAAGGAAAAACATTTGCTGGATGGGAGATTAAAGGGGCTGATTCAGTAGAGGATGCATCAGCATTATCTACTAGAGTAGAGTTCTCCGGTAAATGCACGATAAAGGCTGTGTTTAAATAGATGTTTCTTGTTACTAAAAAGCCAGATAACCATAACGGTTATCTGGCTTTTATGAATATAAAAATTACATTAAGCTGGTTAGCATGGTCTCGAGCTGAGATTTGGTTCTGGTGAGAAACAGGATGCCATTCGAGCATTCCATCATAGTGATATATTTGTCGACAAAGGTCTCAGATTCAGAAAGAAGACGATATAAATAGTCCTTGTGCTCGTGTGACACCTTTAAGAATACAGTATCGCATTCGCCGAAGCTGTCAACAGATGCATTAGTCTTCTTTAACATGAAGGAGATTTCCTGATCCTGGTCGAGCTGGCTTTGAGTCTTTCCTATTATATAGTATCCTGATTTGTCCTTTGGCAGATTTAGTGACTTGACTGCACGCTGTACTTGCTTTGTCAGACCAGGTGAAACAGGGTATAGTGATTCAAAGAACGCCATAAAGTCGCTAGGGTTTTTAAAATGCTCATTACAGCCCTTTTCAAGAACCTCCATCATAAGCATTCTTTTTATGTGTTCTTCGCACTCCTTTCGCGAAGGGCTAGTCTTTTTCTTTTCAATTTCAGCCACGATAAAACTCCTTCGAGACAAAAAAATAGTGTACTTTGGCATTATAGGACATTTTTTGTGTCTTTTCAAGTTAATTAGACCTGAAAAGAAGCAGAGTTTATTTGACACTACTAGCTAAAAGTGCGATAATAATAAAGATTTACCCCTTTAAGAGGAAGAGAGTGGAAAATGTTACTTTCAAGAGATGAAAAAAGACAATATGACTTAGAGCAAATCTGCACCTTGATTGATAAGCAGGATGGCATAGTCAAGACCTCTGAAATAGAGGAATTAGGCGTGGATTACAGAAGAATTCTTTCGTTTGTGGACGAGGGGACACTTATCCGAGTTAAAAGTGGCTATTACAGCTCGAAATACTATAAATGCAGTGAAGAACAGTGGATAAAAAGACTATATCCGGATGGAATATTAAGTCTTGAGAGTGGCCTTTATGCGCATGGGTATTTAAAGGAGCAGCCGACTACCTGGAGTGTCGCCATAGATAAGAACACTAGCAAGTCGCGCTTTAAGATAGAGTATCCTATAGTGAAGCCCTTGTATACAGAACCAGATGTCCTCGAGGTAGGGGTTACCACCGTGGATTTGAATGGTGTGCAGATGAGGGTATATACAAAGGAAAGACTTATCTGTGACTGTCTTAAATACCAGGAGAAGCTGGATAGAGTGGATTTCAGACGTGGGGTGTTTGGCTATATAGAGGACGAGACTAAGGATATAGCGGCTCTTATGGAGATGGCTGCCATCAGAAAAGTAACTTCCAAGGTAAATAATATAATAGGTGTCTGGTTATGATTAGCCGTGCATTTGTCAGCGCGAAAAGTAAAGATGAGAACATACCTTTTTCAGCATTGTTAAAGGGCTGTATTTGCGAGGATGTCATTCTTGCCATCTCGAGGTCGACTCTTAGTGAAAAGCTTTTTTTGACAAATATTGCTGATTACTCATACGCTTCCTTTAGAGATAAGGGTAAAGCGATGGATCTTAGTTATGTGGCGACAGAGGAAGTGGCCTCTAAACTGTATGTGGTGCTGACGGAGTGGGCAGCACTCTCGGATGTGGATATTCGAGGCAGGGTGGAGCCGTTTGGGCTAAACCTCTCAGTTAACTCCGATGGGATGAATGTCGCATTGAAGATATATATCACTGTATGTGAGACATTATCTGGCACGGAAACATCTCACTTTATGCCGTATTTTGAAAATAAGACCACCTACGATGTGGAGTGTGTAAGGCTGGAGTGGGTGATAGCACTGCAGCTTCAGGAAATATTTGCAAAGATGGCATTTATAGCAGATGTGGCGCCTTATGTTAAGGCGTATGAGCTTATAAAGACTGTTCCTGTAAAGGGACGCTTTATGATTGATTGTCTTAATAAGCTTTCAGTAGGTGAGCACGCTGCTATAGATTTAAAGAGGCTGGATGCTATCGTTACATTTGCTGGAAATTCGCTTATGAAAAATAAGTGGAAGGTTTATAGCAGGGCAAATGAGGTTTCGGAGGATTTCGAGACAGTGCTTATGGCTATAAATAAATTCACCAGGCCACTGGCGGTAGCCATGGAGGAAAAACAGGTATTCTTAGATGACTGGATGCCTGGTGTTATGAGGTATTTTGATTAATGGGATTAAGTGAACAGCTGAGAAAACTTAATAGCGAAGGACTTTATCCTATGCATATGCCTGGACATAAAAGGTGTGCTGGACTCTATCCTGAAATAGAGCAGACCGACATTACAGAGATATCTGGCTTTGATAATCTGCATAACCCGCAGGGGCTAATACTTGATGAGATGCAAAGGGCGTCAAAGGTCTACAAAAGCGATGAGTGCCGATTTCTAGTGGGAGGCTCTACCTGCGGTAATCTGGCTGCTATATATGCCTGCGTTTCAGAGGGTGCGAAGGTTATTCTTCAGAGGGGCAGTCATAAGAGCGTTTACAACGGACTATTGTTAAGAAAGGCCATACCTGTTTATCTCAACCAGGAGACGACAGAGGATTTCATTCTAGAGGCGCCTAAGGCCAGTGATTTGGAGATGCTTTTTGAGGCGAATGAGAATGTTCAGGCTGCTGTGATAACCAGCCCGACCTATGAGGGAAGGGTGGCAGATATAAAGGCTATCGCAGAGGTTTGTCACAGGCATAACGTCATTTTGATAGTGGATTGTGCACATGGTGCGCATCTTGGATTTTCTAAGGAGCTTCCACCTTCGCCTGTCACAGAAGGGGCAGACATAGTGATTATGAGTCTTCATAAGACGCTTGGCTCCATGACCCAGACCGCTCTTTTGCATATAGTGGGTGAAAGAGTGAATGTAGATAAAATAGACGCTGCTTTAGATATCTTCGAGACTAGTTCACCTTCGTACGTTATGATGGATTCTATAGTCAGAGCTGTCGAGTCTGTTGAAAAGGACGGAGAGGCGCTATTTAAAAGATATGTGAAAAAGCTCGCTGAGATTAGAGCTTATGCAAGATCAAAAACAGGTGTGGAAATACTGGAAACAGACGATCCTGGAAAGATTATTTTAGCTCAAAGTGCCAGAAAGCTGTACGGTGTGGAGATAGCGGAGCTGGCACAGGAATGCGGCATAGAGCTTGAGATGTACTCTTTTGTGTATGCTCTCGCCATGACTTCTATTTACGATTCGGATGAGGGCTTTGAGCGACTTAAAAAGCTCATAGACGCGATAGATCAGGCAGATGTCTCGCAGTATAGCAGAATGACGCCACCCGACCTTCCAAAGCCAAGAGTGGAGATGCCTATGACGGAGGCACTGGCGAAGGAAGCGCATGAGGTGATAAACTTTGACGCGATGGCGCAGACGAGCGCAGCCTTCGTATGCGTTTACCCACCAGGAATACCTATAATAGCACCTGGTGAGGAAATTACGAGCAGAGCCATGAGCTTTTTGAACAAGGCTCTTCAGGCTGAGCTTACGGTAACAGGACTAACTGAGACAGGATTTAAAGTAGTGTAATGGGACAGATATACTGCATAATAGGAAAGAGCTCTACGGGAAAGGACACCATATATAAACGTCTTTTAGCCGATTCGAGCCTGGGATTAAAAAAGATAGTCAGCTATACGACCAGACCTATTCGTGTGGGTGAGAAGGATGGAGAAGAATACCATTTTGTTAGCCTGGAGGAGAAGGATAGGCTGGTTTTAAGCGGCAAAGTCATCGAAATCAGACACTATGACACAGTCTATGGGGCATGGTATTACTTTACTGTAGATGATGGATATATATCCGAGGCGGAAGACCATCTTATAATAGGAACGGTGGAGAGCTTTGTCGCCCTAAGAGGCTATTACGGAAAAGACAATGTTATTCCGGTGTATATAAATGTGAGTGATGGCATCAGACTTACCAGAGCCTTGGAGCGAGAGAAGAGTCAGTCGAATCCAAAGTATGAGGAAATGTGTCGAAGGTTCATAGCGGATAATAGGGATTTTGCCGATGAGGTTCTCAAGGTTTCTGGTATTGAGAATATTTTTAATAACGACGAGGACATAGATAAGACGGTGGACGCGGTGGCAGAGTTCATAAGGAGTAGACATGGAAATTAGAGTAAATGATATGACTCCTGTGCAGCAGAGTCAGTCTACGAATCAGGCGCCAGTCTCTGGGGAGCAGTTTAGATTTGTTTTGACATCAGCCATAGATGATGCGGCCTTGCAGCAAAAGCTTACAGGTCTTATGGATGATATAACTCTTCTGGGAAATCACATCGCTGAGCATATGGATGTCAGAGACATGAAGCGATACAGAGGACTTGTAAAGGAGTTTATGAATGAGGTGGTAAACCGTTCTCATAAATTCTCCAGAGAAAACTTTTTGGATAGTAGGGGACGCCACAGGGTTTATGGAATAGTTAAGCTGGTGGATGAGAACCTGGATAAGCTGGCAGAAGAGCTTATGAAGGATGAGAAGGACCATCTGACGATACTTGGAAAAGTGGATGAAATCAGAGGCCTTATATTGGATATTTTTACTTGATATATGAAATTTTCTGAGATACTTGGTCAAAAATTAGGCAAGAGTCTTCTTTGTACACAGGTGGCAAAGGGAACTCCGGGACACGCCTACATATTTAGCGGTGAGGAAGGCTCGGGCAAGATGATGCTAGCCGAAGCATTTGCTGCAGCCTTGCAATGTGAGGATATGACGCCTGGCAGGACAGAAGCATGCGGCATGTGTAAAAACTGTCACCAGGCTATGAATCACAATCATCCTGATATAGTCTATGTGGGACATGAAAAGCCAAACACCCTGGGTGTGGATGACATCAGAACGGGTCTTGTGGCTAGTATGGATATAAAGCCATATTCTGGAAAGTATAAGATTTATATTATAGATGAAGCTGAGAAGATCAGTATGCAGGCGCAGAATGCCATGCTTAAGACTATTGAGGAGCCGCCTGAGTACGGTATAGTACTGCTTTTGACGACAAATGAAAATGCGTTTTTGCCAACTATCATGAGCCGCTGTACAAGGATAGGCATGAAGCCAGTGGAAAATCGGCTGATAGAGAAGCTGCTGATGGAAAAAAATGCCGTTGTGGATTACGAGGCCAGAGTAATAGCAGCTTATGCGCAGGGGAATGTGGGAAAAGCATTGGCGCTTTCTGAGAGCGATGAGTTCAAGGAGAGAAAGGATTTGGTCCTTTCCATAGTAAAGAGGCCGAAGAGACCTTATTATGAGATGCTTTCGATAGAAAGTAGCCTCAAGGAGGATAAGGAAAACATAAAGGAATATTTGGAACTAATGTCAATGTGGTATAAGGATGTTTTATTAATAAAATCCACAGGGCGTGATGAATATATAACATATAAAGATGAGATTTACAGCCTAAAGAGTAGCGCGGAAGCCGTGAGCTTCGCAGGTATATCGGCTATTTTGAAGGAAATAGAAAAGGCGAGACGTTTTTTGTCTGGAAATGTAAATTTTGAGCTGGTAATAGATCGTCTTTTGAACGTAATGAAAGGATGTAGTGATGATTAAGGTTATAGGTGTTAAGTTTCGTGGTGGATGCAAGGTGTATTACTTTGATCCAGACGGTGTAGAATTTAAAAAAGGTGAGTCAGTCGTGGTGGAGACTAGCCGTGGCACAGAGATGGGCTGCGTAGTGCTCCCTGAAAAGATGATTTCTGATGATGAAGCCTTTGGACCTATTAAAAAGATTATAAGAAAGGCTACTGAGGAAGATACAGAGCGTGTAGCTGCGAATAAGCTTAGGGAAAGGGATGCGGTAAAGCAGTGTCAGGAGAAGGCAGCGGCCAGAGAACTAGAAATGAAGGTGGTAGGCGCTGAATATACCTTTGATAACAGCAAGCTTATCTTTTACTTTACCGCCGATGGACGTGTGGATTTCAGAGAGCTGGTTAAGGATTTGGCGAGTGTTTTCCATACAAGGATCGAGCTTCGTCAGATAGGCGTAAGGGATGAGACTAAGATGCTCGGTGGAATCGGTGTATGCGGCCGTGAGCTTTGCTGCTGTTCTTATCTGAATGATTTTGCGCCTGTTTCGATAAAGATGGCTAAGGAGCAGAATTTATCGCTTAACCCTACTAAGATTTCGGGAGTTTGCGGTAGACTCATGTGTTGTCTGGCAAATGAGCAGGAGACCTATGAGTATCTTAACAGTCAGCTTCCTGTAAATGGAGATACTGTAACTACGCCAGATGGAAAGAAGGGCGTGGTAGCAAATGTATCTGTGCTCCGTCAGATGGTTAGAGTAATCATCGAGGAGGGAGACAGCAAGGAGGCTAAGGAATATCCTGCAGCAGAGCTTCGCTTTAGGCCTAGAAAGAGAAAGGTGGTTCTCTCTGAAAATGAGGAGGCTTTGGAGGAGCTCTCTGACGAGCCAAAGCCAGAGGCACCTAAGAATCATCATCCGAAGAATGACCATCCAAGGAATGACAGACCAAGGGCTGAAAAGACTAGGTATGATGGAGCAAAGCAGGATTCCCAAAAGTCTGATGCTCCAAAGTCGGATGAGACCAAGCCTGAAAACAATAGGGAGGCTGGAGAGAATCCAGAGGGTCAAAGGGAATTTAAAAAGCACCATAATAACCACAACAGACACCATAATAAGAGGCGTGGCCCAAGACCAGAGGGAAACGGTGGAAACAACACAGCACAGCAGTCAGAATAATTTAATAAAAGATGGCGAGAGGCTGGACGATTTGCAGAGAAGTAATCTCTATATAATCCAGGATCCAGCCAGATTCTGCTTTGGAATGGATGCGGTGCTTCTGTCGGGGTTTGCCTCTGCGAAAGCGGGCGATCACGTTTTAGACATGGGAACGGGCACAGGTATTCTGCCACTTCTGATGTGGGCGAAGACTCCGGCCAAGGACTTTACGGCACTTGAAATTCAGGAAGAGTCTGCAGATATGGCAAGGCGGAGTGTTAAATATAATAATCTCGAAGCAGACATATCCGTGGTAAACGGAGATATAAAAGAGGCCTCTAAAATATTTGGCAAGGCTTCGTTTCAGGTAGTTACCTGTAATCCGCCGTATATGAGTGAAAACCATGGAATAACGAATCCTGGGGATGCCAAGGCTATCGCAAGGCATGAGATACTCTGTACCTTAGAGGATGTGGTGCGTGAGGCCTCGCTTGTCTTGGTGACTGGAGGCAGCTTTTACATGGTGCACAGGCCGAACCGCCTGAGTGAGATAATAACTTTGATGCGAGAGTATAGGCTGGAGCCGAAACGTATGAGACTTGTTTATCCGTACGTGGATAAGGAGCCAAACATGGTTCTGATTCAGGGCGTCAAATGCGGTAAAGCCTTTATGACTGTGGAAAAACCACTGATAATAAATGAAAAAGACGGTGGCTATACAGCTGAGATAAAAGAAGTGTATGGCTTTTAGATAAGAGGGAAGACAATGTCTGGAGTTTTGTATCTTTGTGCGACGCCCATAGGAAATTTGGAGGATATCACGCTTAGGGTTCTTCGAATACTAAAAGAGGCGGATCTTATAGCAGCAGAGGACACTAGAAATTCAATAAAGCTTCTAAATCACTTTGAGATAAAGACACCTATGACCAGCTATCATGAGTTTAACAAGATAGAAAAGGCAAGGGAGCTTATCGAAATTTTAAAGTCCGGGAAGAACATAGCTCTGATAACTGATGCTGGAACACCGGGTATTTCAGATCCTGGTGAGGAGCTGGTGGCTATGTGCTATGAGGAAGGCATAGAGGTGAATGCACTTCCTGGCCCCGTAGCTGCTGTGACAGCCATCACAAGCTCGGGGTTGCCATGCAGAAGGTTTTCCTTCGAGGCGTTTTTGCCAAAGGATAAAAAGGAACGTGGGCGTGTTTTAGAGGAGATTTCCAAGGACACGCGCACTGTCATTATATATGAAGCACCGCACCATCTGAAGGCTACCCTGGCAGAGCTTTTTCAGGCTTTGGGTGACAGACGAATCACACTTTGTCGCGAGCTTACGAAGAAGCATGAGGATAAGATGGCGACCACACTAAAGGCTGCGATAGAATATTATGAGGAAAATGACCCAAGAGGTGAGTATGTACTTGTGATAGAGGGCTTAGACAAGAATGAGGTCGAGCAGAAGGCCAGAGAGAGCTTCGAAAGTATGACTATTCCAGAACATATGGAAATATATTTAAGTCAGGGGATAGATAAAAAAGAAGCCATGAAAATGGTAGCTAAGGATAGAGGAGTCAGCAAGAGAGATATTTATAACGCTTTATTGTAAATATTGCTTGCTTTTTATTCACAAAGATGTTAATATAGCGTCTCGTGGTATAAATTATATCCTTGCTCTCCCTTAGGGAGGGCCACTAGACCAAAAGGAGGAAAAAGCATGAACAAGTATGAATTAGTGCTCGTCGTAAGTGCAAAGATCGAAGACGAAGTGAGACTTGCTACTGTTGAGAAAGCCAAGGAGTATGTTACTCGTTTTGGCGGCAACATCACTGAAGTTGAAGATTGGGGCAAGAAGAAGCTCGCTTATGAGATTCAGAAGATGAGCGAAGGCTTCTATTACTTCATTCACTTCGATGCAGAGGCTGAGGCACCTGCTCAGATCGAAGAGAACGTAAGAATCATGGACAATGTTCTTCGTTTCTTGTGCGTACGTACTGACGAGGCATAAGATTAGGAGGAATTCCATATGAACAAAGTTATTCTTTGTGGTAGATTAACACGTGACGCCGAAGCCCGTGTGGGTGGCGCTAACCAACAGACAATTACTAGATTCACTATCGCCGTAGATCGCCGTTTCGTTTCGGCAGAGAGAAGACAGCAGGGCGCGCAGACAGCTGATTTCATCAGCTGTGTAGCATTTGGCACTACTGCTACCTTCATGGAAAAGTACGGACGTAAAGGAACGAAATTCATCGTAGAGGGTCGCATCCAGACTGGTTCTTATCAGGACAAGGATGGCAGAACCGTATACACCACAGATGTTGTAGTAGAGAATGTAGAGTTCGCTGAGAGCAGAGCTGCTGAAGGTGGTACCATCGGCGCTGCCGCTCCTGTAGGTGGCTCACAGGGTGGTTTTACACCTAATGATGTTCCAAGTGACGGTTTCATTAACATTGCAGATGGAATCGAAGAGGAGTTGCCTTTTTCTTAAAATTTTAGGAGGTATATCATGGCTTTTACAAAGACCGATAAAGCAGATGGTCCAGCTAAGAGAAGACCTATGCACAGACGCAAGAAGGTTTGCGTATTCTGTGGCAAGGATAAGACCATTGACTACAAGAACGTAGCAGAGCTTAAGAAGTATGTATCAGAGCGCGGAAAGATCCTTCCACGTCGTATCACTGGTACCTGCGCAAAGCATCAGCGTGCCCTTACCGTAGCTGTTAAGCGCGCAAGACACGTAGCGTTGATGCCTTACGTACAGGATTAATTCGAGTATAGTAAGGTATAACAAGGTATTATCGGTAACGATTTTAGCTCAAGACTAAAATTTGACTACAGTCACGACAGTAATAAATGGTGATAATAGGTGATAATACGTTGGAGCGCTTATAGAATAGGGCAAATTTAGGCACCCTTTGGAGAAATCCAGAGGGTGTTTTTTTATTATTTCCTTCAGATTCCTGGGTAGCAAAACTAATTCAGGAGGTAGAAGAAATGCAAGAAAAGAAATCATTGAACATCAAAGAGATGAGGCATGAGGTAATCGAGCATCCACAAAAGTTCATCCGCTATAAAGAGGGTGCAAAACTGTACTGCATGTGCCAGAAAAAGTTTGAAAGACTGGCCTGGGATGCGAATGCCGTTTACAAGATTAACACGATGTGCCTTGTAAACTTAGAAATCTTTGATAAGTATTTGGAAACATTTCACGTTGTACAGAGAAGGAGATAATGAAAATGTGTAAGGTAATATCTATAGCAAATCAGAAAGGCGGAGTTGGAAAGACAACTACCGCTGTCAATTTAGGAATAGGTCTCGCAAGTGAAGGAAAAACGGTTCTTCTCATTGATGGAGATCCACAGGGCAGTTTAACTATCAGTCTTGGCTATTCTGAGCCAGATAAGTTAAAGACCTCATTGGTGGACATTCTTTCGATGGTTGTAAATGAAGAAGAAATCCCTGAGAACTTTGCAATTCTCAATTATAAGGAGAATGTAGACTTGATTCCATCTAATATAGAGCTTTCTGCGGTAGAAATATCGCTTGTAAATACAATGAGCAGAGAGCTTGTACTTTCATCTTATATAGAATCCGTTAAATACAAATATGATTACATCATCATCGACTGCATGCCATCGCTTGGAGTAATGACTGTAAATGCATTGGCTTGTTCTGACACAGTTTTGATTCCAGTTCAGGCAGCATATCTTCCGGTCAAAGGTCTCCAGCAGTTGATAAAAACAATCTTTACTGTTAAGCGCAGACTTAATCCGAAGCTTGATATAGAAGGGATTCTTCTTACGATGGTCGATAACCGTACCAATTATGCCAAGGATATCGTTCTTGAAGTAAATGATGTATATGGAAAGAGCATTCCGGTCTTTCCTATTGAAATTCCATTATCAGTCAGAGCGGCAGAGATAAGCTCAGTTGCTAAGAGCATTTATGATTACGATCCGAAGGGAAAAGCCGCATTTGCATATTTGTCATTAACAAAGGAGGTACTTGCTCATGGGTGCTAAGAGAGAAAAGATACATTTTGCTTCAGTGGAGGAGCTTTTAGGAGCCCCAACTACTTCAGAAGAAGGAACTGTAGAAATAAGAGTTGACCAGATATATCCATTTGAAAACCATCCTTTTAAGGTTAGAGATGATGACAAGATGGAGGAACTGGTTGAAAGCATTAAGAATAATGGTGTGCTCACACCTGTATTAGTCAGACCGGATGATGAAGGGAACTATGAAATGATTTCAGGACATAGAAGACTTCATGCAGCCAAGAGAGCTGGACTTACAGTGATTGAGCGATTTGGAGGACAGGTAATTAGAATTGCTCCAACATCTGATCAGTTCATCAATCCAATGGATATCAATATGAATTATTCAGACGATGATAATCCAATTGCTCTTAAGGCTGAGTTCATTTTGTCACTTTGCGAGCTGATTGTTGGAAGCAAGGACGGACTTCAGCCTGTAGAGAAGACAGTCATTGACCGTTGTATCAGACAGATTTATCAGAAGTATTTTGAAAATCCGGGTCCAGAGAATATGCCGATTCTTGAGGATTTATATGATGCACTCATGGAGCAGGATGAAGCAGAGGCTCATCATGTTGCAAAGGCTCTTGAAATCTATGTTTCCGGTTCACTTAATGTATTTAATCATCGCACCAATGTTGAGCTTACTAACAGACTTGTCTGCTATGACATTAAGGACTTAGGTAAGCAGCTTAAGAAAATCGGAATGCTTGTAGTACAGGACCAGGTATGGGGAAGAGTAACTGAGAACAGAAGCCAGGGACGCTCAACCAGATATTACATGGATGAGATGCATCTGTTACTTCGTGAAGATCAGACTGCAGCATATACGGTTGAAATTTGGAAGCGATTTAGAAAATGGGGAGGAATCCCAACTGGTATTACTCAGAACGTAAAGGATCTTCTTGCATCCAAGGAGGTAGAAAATATCTTTGAAAACTCTGATTTCATTTATATGTTGAATCAGGCAGTTGGAGACAGATCCATATTGGCAAAACAGCTGAACATCAGCCCTCATCAGCTTTCGTATGTTACACATTCGGGAGAAGGTGAAGGGCCTTTGTTTTATGGAAATGTAATTCTTCCATTTGTTGACCGATTCCCTACAGACACTGAGCTTTACAAGATTATGACCACTCGACTTACAGAGGTTATTGAAGCTAAGAAAGAGAAGGAAGGACAGGCCTAATGGATGAAGAATTATTTACGAGGGACTCTCCAAAGGAGTCCCCCAAGATGGAAGAAGGTAAGAAGAAAAAATCTCATGCAGACAAGTTGATGAATGAGGATTCCGCAGCTGAGAACTACAGAAAAAAGCTTCGACATGGTAAGAAAGATAACCGCCTCACAAAAGAGGAAGCAAAAAAGGCGAAGCAGCTTAAACAACAGGGCAGGCGAAGAATTAAGAATGAGATTCTGGCAAAGGGCAAGATTCATCATGAGGTTAATAAGACTAATGAGGATGACAACGTAGCAGTTGAAGCAGTCAATGATTCTGCAATGGTTGCGGAGGGTGGAATTTATAAATTACAGTCCAGCAGCTATAGCAGTAAATACAATGCCAGTAAGCGTGGAAGAGCCGCTTCTTCAGGAGCAGGTGGTGCAGCTGATGCATCCACTGTTTCCAATCCAAAATCAAAGCAGCTTCAGAAAGAGCTAATGAAAAAGGAATATAAGGAGTATGCAATCAAAAAGTCAGCGAAGGAGACTGCAAATCAAGCTGGCAGTTTGTCTAAGAAGTTTACCGATAAAGCGGAGGATTTGGTTGGAAAGATAGGAGAGTGGGTTGTAGAGCATGTGGCAGATAACCCAATCATTCTGCTGATAGCTCTTATCATTCTGATTGTGGTTTTGGTAATATCAGGGGCTTTATCATCCTGCGCTGCTGTCTCTGGAGGAGTTCAGAACATTACAGTGGCAACAAGTTTTACTGCGCAGGATCATGACATCATCAATGTAGATGCGGACTACACAGATTTGGAAACAGATCTGCAGACGCAGATAAATAACATTGAAACAGATTACCCTGGCTATGACGAATACAACTACACATTGGATGAGATAGGGCATAACCCTTATGAGCTTGCGGCACTTCTTACTGTTTTGTATGAGGATTATACGAGGGCGGAGGTTCAGTCAAAACTGTCTCAGATATTTGATAAGCAATATGATCTGGAAATTGAAGAGGTAGTTGAAACCAGAACCAGAACTGAGACGAGAACAGGATACCAATGGGTCGATACTGGAGAAGTTGATGGTGTGCCTACAGGCTAAGCAGAAGGAAGCAAGATTAAAGGAAGCAGAGAGCTTACAGATTGTTGCAGATGTTGGTGCCATGAACATGTCACCTGAACAGCTTGGACAGCTTTTGGAACTTATTGGAGATGGCGGAATCGAGGCATTCCTTGACAGGGCAACTGCGCCAGCAAGTGTTTATGCTTCAAGAACACCTATTACAAACATCAGTGAAGATTCGGAGGATAGTGACGATGAAATTTAGTTTATCAGGAATTAGAGCAAAGGTTGCAGCGAAGTGTGTTGGTGGAGCTGCAATTGGTATGGCAGCCATGTTAGGTATGAGTCCACTCACAGTAATGGCTGGAGGCATGGAGACAGAATGTATCTGTGAGGAAAAATGTGATAAGGATCACATCAATGAAGATTGTGATGTCTGCATCTATGATTACACCTGTTGTGAAGGAAAAGAGGTGGAAGAGGAAGAGCACTGGGGACCATTAACGCCAGATGGAAATATGAATCTTGTAGATGATTACGGTTCTCTCCAGGCTGGAGGAAAGCAGTTTATTACTGTCACAAGTAAGTCTGGAAACTTCTTTTACATCATTATTGATCGAGATGATGAGGGCAATGAGACTGTTCATTTCCTTAATCTAGTTGATGAAGCAGATCTGCTTGCACTTATGGATGATGAGCAGGTGGAAGAGTACATTGCTGCAACTACAGGTGGAAATGAACCTGTTGTGGAGCCAGAGGTCAGCTAATTGTTACTGTTGATAAGGATTATATGTTTAACCCTGATATTAAGATACGGATTGATGTAGACTACGCTATTGAGATGGTAAAGGTAATTGAAGACACAGCTGACGTAAAAACAAAGTTAGAGCTGCTGAAACAGTTCAGTGCCATGTACCGAGGGGAATTTCTTCAGGGAGAAAATACAGATAGCATGGTGGTTGCTAATGCCAGATATCACTATAAAGGCATATACATTGAACAGATGAGCACTATGCTTAAGCTAATGTTTGATGCAAAAGATTATAATAGCGTGACAAAATATGCAGGAGATGTTCTTACGCATAATCCAAGAAGCGTGGATATTCACTGCTGGAGGATGATGGCATTATTCAAACTTGGAAAGCTGGATCTGATGAAGGGTGCTCAGGATAATGCTAAAGAATATCTTGATGAAAATGAATTTTTACTTCTTCAGAGTATGGTTGAGAATGCTGTGCGCAGAGAGACAAGCTTAGATTTCAATGCAGGGAAATACGACGTCATCCTTGCATCAATGCGTTCTAAAGATAGGAATGTTGTTGTAATTAGTCCAGAGCTGCTTCGTGAAAACGTGGGTGTTTGACCGAAATTTGACTGAGATTTGACCGTTTTTTGACCGAGGTTGCGACTGAAATTTGACCGAGAACATGATAAACTCTGTAGCGTAAGTTAAAAAGCACTGCGGAAATATGGGGAGAAATTCAGTCAAGAGGATCTGAAGATGAAATCAAAATTCAGCATCTTGTACAAATTAAGGGACAGAACAAGTGTTCTAATTCTACTTGCGCAAGCAGTAGAATTGGGATTATAATTTATCCATGATCAGCAAGAAGCATACGGTTGGTTGGCTGCTTCTGCCGTGGAATTGTATCTGCTACTACAGTTCGTATAGATGCCAGCTGTGAATACCGATTCATCAACGGTTTTCATTCCCTTATCCGTTTGAGTGAGAAGAATATAATCGCTTGGAGGATTGTTAGATGAATATAGTAGAAGAAAATATGAGAGTTATTACCTGCCCTATATGTGGCAGAGTGCTTGAGAAGACAAGATCTACTTCAAAGGAGAACACATGTAAATGTGGAAGTGAGGTGACAACTCTTGTGACAAAAGGTTTTGTCGCAAATATTATCCATGAGCCGGGAGAGAGTAATAAATCTTTCCAGGAGAGACTATTAGGATTCCAGAAACAATTGAATCTGCTCATTGAGTTGAGCTAAAACTATTATTTATAACTGAATACATTGAGATATTTGGTGGTCAAGATGAAATGCCCGTGAGGTATATGGTCGCATCAGGTATCAAAAGTTATGTAAGAAACTGAACTTGACTAAATATTGAGCTCCAGGTCCTGTGAGATCTGATAGGCAAAATGTATTTATAACATTATGAGAGTCTGCAAAACGGAAATATAACCTAGAGATAGGTTTATTTTGAGAACGTTTTGCAGGCTCTTTTTGTATTGCGGTTATATTTCCGTTTCAGACTCCGGAAACGGAGAGGAAATATGAGCAACAAAAAGGACACAACAACAATTGGTGGAAGAATTTATGAATTAAGAAAGGCGGCTGGTATTGGTCAGGATAAGCTTGCAGAGCTTACTGGTGTTGGTAGTAGGGTTTCAATATCTCAGTATGAAACTGGGGTAAGAATTCCATCCACAGATAACATTGTAGAGCTTGCTAAAGCTCTTAATACTACCACAGATTATCTGCTTACGGGAAAGCAGAACTTATCAGCAAATTTTGATGAAGTATCGATTTTATTTAATTCCATCCCATCAGCACAGCTTAAGGCATTGGCGTTGGAGCAGCTTAAGGCAATCGTGAATATGAGTGTAACAAATTGCTAACACAGTGTAGCGGTGCGTGTACAGATTATTAGGTAATTACTGGTTATTATTGGTTATGTCGAAAGGACAAAAGCAAACCGGTGAGCTTTAGAATCAGCAATTGTTATGGAGGTTGTCATGGTATCTGGAGCGAAATTTATTGAAGAATATGCGAATATGAGCGCAGAACAGAGAATTGATTACATAAGTAAAAGCTATTCCACTTTCATGGGAGCAGTTGAAAGCCATACTGAAGGGCTGCTGTATATGATAGAGGAGGAACAGGATTTTAGGCGTCGCCAGGAGAAAGGCGATTTGGGAGTAAGAGTTCAAGGAGGAAAAACTATTTCTGATAAGACAGCTACGACAGCAATCAGGAATGTTTCTATAAGAGATGCTATTGAAACTTGCAATTTCTCAGATGGATTGCTGGATGATGTGGATCATGCAGATATGTATATTTCTATGGCGGAGACACTTAGAAGAATGAGAAGAGACTATAGATTGTTCAGCAGTCAGATAGCCAATCTGTCAGCTTCGGATGCGGTTCTCATTAAAGTTTTTATGAACAAAGAAAAGGATTTATATGAAATCGCAGATGAGCTTGGACTTACTTACGATTCAGCAAGACAGAAGGTTAGACGCATTCGATACGATTTGAAAAATAAAACTTTGCAGTTTATTAGCGGCAGCTATTTTGGTTAGGAGGGATGGAACATGTTAAATGAAAGAGCAGATAAGACAGGGAAGAAATTTGTTAGATATAAGGAAGGTGCAGCACTTTATAACATGTGTCAGAAAAAGTTTGAAAGATTGGCCCATGATGCAAAGGCAGTATATAAGGTTAATAAGCTGGCACTTGTTAATACGGAAATTCTGGAAAAATACCTGGAGACATTCCGTATTGTTGAATAACATTTAATAATTTGTGATAAAGCGGAAAGAAATCTCTTGCGTTTTCGTCATACGAAAAGTATAATATAAAGTAGATGTAAGGAGGTATATGAATTTGGCAAAAGATAAAGAGGTGAAGATGGGCCGTCCGAAGTCCGAATCACCTAAAACAAGTCCAGTCACAATACGATTGGATCAAAATGATTATAACAAGCTAAAGACATATGCGGAGATGCACTCTAAGACAATGACGCAAGTTTTATTGGAAGGACTAGAAATGGTCTATTCGAAGTAAAACATTAAGCAAGAGGTCTCTTTCTTATATTAAGGAAGGAGACAGTTATGGCACAGTCCAGAAAGGATAAAAAAGGAAGAGCACTTAGAAAAGGCGAGAGTTATCGTCCACATGACGGAAGATATGTTTACACATATACTGATTCGAGAGGGAAGCGCAGATTTGCTTATGCGACTGACTTAGCGGTTCTCAGAGAAAAAGAGGATGAGCTTAAAAGGGATCAGTTAGATGGAATTGATAACTATATCGCAGGTCATGTCACAGTTAATCAGGCATTTGACAGATACATAAAAGCAAAGACATCATTGAGAAGAACTACCAGAGCGAATTACATACTGATGTATGATAAGCATGTTAGACAGGGGTTCGGGGAAAGAGTTTTAGGAGATGTTAAATTTTCCGATGTGAAGATGTTTTACAACCAGTTAGTTGAGGAAGATGGAATTGCTCCTGTTACGGTTGGAACCATTCACTGTTGCTTACATCCTACATTTCAGATGGCTGTTCGAGATAATATCATCAGAAACAATCCAACCGATGGAGTGTTTAGAGAGATGAACACAGAGCAGGGCAAGAATAAAGGTGTTAGACATGCATTGACAGTCGGACAGCAGAAAGCATTCATGGAATTCATTAAAGGGCATCCAGTTTATGATCATTGGTGGCCAGTGTTTATGATTCTTCTCGGAACAGGCTGCAGATGTGGAGAGTTCATTGGTCTTAGATGGGAAGACATCGACATGGATAGAAAGTTGATTAGTATTAATCACGCTTTGGTTCGTGTAAAGAGAGATCGCAAGGATCCAGCGAGAAGACTTGGGGTATCACTTCCAAAGACAGAAGCTGGTATTAGAACTATTCCGATGCTAGACCAGGTGCATGAAGCTTTTAGTATGATTTACGAAGAGCAATTGGAGTCGGGATTTAACGAGACTGTTATCGAGGGGATGGATGGATTCATCTTCAAGAATGCAAATGGAGATGTTCTCTGTGAGCAGAATATCAATTCAGCTATTCGTAGAATTATTGAGTCATATAATATGGAAGAGGAAATCGCAGCTGCGAAGCAGAAGAGAGATCCGGAATACTTACCACATTTTTCATGCCATCATCTGAGACATACATTTTGTACTCGATTTTGTGAAAACGAAACAAACTTAAAAGTAATACAGAGCGTGATGGGGCACCGCAATATTAGAACTACGATGAATATATATGCGGAGGCAACAGACGATAAGAAACAGGAGTCGATGCAGAGTTTATCTGCAGCGTGGGAGAATTTTTAGAGAGGGCCTCGTGCCCTGTGACTACAAAATTCGGAGGCGACTACAAGCTGACTACGACGGGTATTCCATACGTCACCAGTTGTTACCAATAATAACCTAGTGGCAAATATAGGATAATAAGTGTGAATAACCAATAATATCCTATAATATAGGAAGATATCCAAATGAAAAGTAACAGCGCTATCATGCCATACGTACAGGACTAAGCCCGAAAATCTAGTATTTTCGTTGGGAAGTCTGGCGTAGGACTACAAAAAGACTACAAAGTCGTTCCCGATAATACCCTAAGATTACCGAAAATAACTTTATGGTAGATATAGCACAATACGCGTGGATTCGTTATAATACCCGATAGGGGTTGATAAACGATTGATAGCGCAGAAATGTCGCTCTTATGCCCTACCAGCAGGATTAATTTAGTGAGCGAAAGACCGACTACTTTAAGTGGTTGGTCTTTTTTTTTGGCCAAAAGGATGATAAAATAAAATAGAATATACCCTAAAATATATAAGCACATAAACCGAGAGGTAAGTATGAAAAATAAGCTGAAAATTCGTGGCCGGATAAGAGCATTTATGTGGACTTTCTTTTTGCTGGGTCTGCTTATGTCTGTTATTAACGTGTACATCTAT
>JAZRWF010000076.1:0-4480 GCA_045599565.1 Lachnospiraceae bacterium | reverse complement strand
TTGGTATTGAGTATGAGATGAGAATCATCTCTGCACACAGAATGCCTGATATATTTTTTGAGTATGCAAAGAATGCAGATTATGATGTGATCATCGCCGGTGCTGGAAAGGCAGCTCATCTTCCAGGCATGTGCGCAGCTATCTATAATGGTCCAGTTATAGGAATTCCAATGAAGACCTCGGACCTTGGCGGAGTGGATTCACTGTATTCTATCGTTCAGATGCCGACAGGTATTCCTGTGGCTACCGTGGCTATAAACGGCGGTGCAAATGCGGGCATTTTGGCAGCTAAGATTCTTTCTGTGGGAGACAGCGAGCTTAAGGCAAAGCTTGCCGATTATTCAGAGAAAATGAAAAATCAGGTGCTGGCTAAGGACGAGAAGCTGGCAAAGGAAGGCTACAAGGCTTTTTTATAGGATTTAATAATGGCTAGTTTTGATTAGTGTATTGTAAAGGGATTACGGAGGCGGCAGAAATGGGAAATATGAGTCTTGAGACAAGACATAATCTTGAAAAAAACAGAGCTGCATTTTCGATGGGTATGGTGATTTCTATACTTACCTTTATCTTGGGAGCACTTGGATATGCGACCAAGGTAGTGGATGTAGGTATAATAAATGCCAGAGCTGCTATAAATATAGTGAGTACTATAGTGTACACAGTATGCTTTATAAAGCTGCGTATGACGGATAAGTTCGTGCATGTAGGTGGAATACTTTTGTCGTTTAACTATATTCTGCTTATTTTAATCAGTCCGAATTCGTATTTATATGCGCTCATGTTCCCTATCTGCTTATTTTACATGACATTTATGGATGTGAAGGCTACTGCGATGGCATGTGCAGGCTGCGCTATCGTAAATGTGGTTTTGGTAGTTAAGCAGTACATGGGTGATCCAGATACCATTTCACAGAATATCATTCAGCTTTTGTTTGTGATAGTAATTGTTATGATGGCTTATACTGTAGTTAAGCTGCATTCTAAGCATACCAGCGAAAATATGGGAGAGATTAGAACCAGCCTTGAGAATACACAGGAGGTCAGCGCTCATATTATCGATCTGGCTGAGGCTCTTACCGACAAATTTGATATCGCACAGAACAGTTCACAGGAGACGGTAGAAAGTCTTACCACCAGTGGTGAAGCTGTAAATGAAATCGCTGAGAGTGTAAAGCTTACAGCAGAGGCTATAGAAAAGCAGACTATACTCACCAGCGATATTCAGTATAATCTTGAAAATACAGACAGAGCTACCCGCGAGATGAAGGAAGCTGCCAGAGAATCAGGCGAGGCTGTCAGCGTGGGCATGAATCTTATCGATGAGCTTAACAATCAGGCTGAATATACCGCTCAGCTTAACCGTGCCAGCCAGGAGACCACAGAGGGTCTTAACACCAGAATAGGTGAGGTTGGTAATATCGTAGGTGAGATACTTACTATTTCCAGCCAGACAAATCTTTTGGCTTTAAATGCATCTATCGAGGCGGCCAGAGCAGGTGAAGCCGGTAAGGGTTTTGCTGTAGTAGCAGACGAAATCAGACAGCTCTCAGAGCAGACAAGGGCTTCAGTAGAGCGCATCACAGATATCATTTCTAAGCTTAATGACAATGTTAAGGATGCCTGCGACAGTATGAGCAAGTCCATCGATGCCTCTGTAAAGCAGAATGCGATGATAGCTGAGACTAAGGATAAGATGTCTCTTATAGCATCTAAGAATACAGTTCAGAATGAACTCACTGGGCAGATCGTATCTCAGATCGAGGATATTCTTCGTGCGAATACAGAGATTACTGACAGTATTTCGAATCTGTCAGCTACATCCGAAGAGGTGGCAGCTTCCTCAGAGAACTGCACTACACTCATGGACAACTCTTTGGATTCTATGAATATGCTCAAGGATATGCTCGAGGAGATTAACCTAATCGCGCAGGATTTGAAGGCGTTAGTGTAATTCCACTGGATATGAGTGGGATGTGATATGGACGTAGGAATTTAGCTTTTTAGCTAGTTCCTACGTTTTTGTTTTTGGGGACACGAGGCGCAGGCTGTTTAGGTGTTTTGGACTTGATGAGTTGGGTTTTACGTCTGTTATATTAGCTGTGGGTTATATAGACGTAGGGTTTTGGCTGGGGAGTCGCAAGGCTACGTCTGAAATGAGGGATATAGGTTAATAAGACGTAGGTTTTGCTTTAGATGGTCGAATGGGCTACGTCTGAGATAAGGAATATGACGATAATAGACGTAGGAATGTCAAATGGGTTCGAGAATGTTACGTCTCGGTAAGCTGTTTTAGGAAATCCAGACGTAGCACCTATGCATATTGAGAATATCTAGTCAAAGTTAGTACTAAGAAATATCAAGAAGTATGTTAAAAAATGCGGTTTAGTGTTGACAAGATGGTATATTAGTGATAATATACCATCTGTTGACGACAATAGTCAGTCATACGTGTGTGTAGCTCAGCTGGATAGAGCACTTGGCTACGGACCAAGGTGTCGGGAGTTCGAATCTTCTCACGCACGTTACTAAATGAGGTCACAAACCTTGAAAAATCAAGGCTTGTGGCTTTTTCTTATGTTGTTGAAAAATTGTTTATTTGTGTTTACTCAGCTAAATTCAGTGGGTTGAGAGCATTTAGATATACTGTATTATCTGTTCCGGCCTGCTTTCTTATGTATTTTTCAGTCATCTCATAATTCTCATGACCGGCCCATTTTTGAATTTCTTTTATGCTCATACCTGCATTGCTAAGATTTGTGATGGTAGTTCTTCGAATATCGTGAGCAGATTTTGGAACATATCCAAAGTGTTTACAATATTTTCGGAGACGGGCATCTATGCATCTGCTAGTGCATGAGCAAACTTTACCGTCATACTCTCGCTGTAAGATTAAATCGTCAGCTTCCACAGAGAATCCTCTGGCAATACTGATTTCTTTAATCTTTTTAAAAACCTTTAAGACATCCTCAGATATATAAAGCTTACGATTTCCCGCTTTTGTTTTACATCGATTTACGATGGTAGTACCCGTAGCTTTAGAACTTTTTTCGTCAATGTTAGCTACAAGTGATCGCTGAACATGAAGCATGCTTCCATTTTCACTAATCGTAAGATCCTTCCATTTAAGTCCTAGTAATTCTCCAGCACGTAATCCCAGATTGAAGAGAAGCGCTACACCTAAACAGCAAGGCTCATTGTTTGATATAGCATCCTCATAAGCCATAGTACATATGTTAGAAGCTTCCTCTGTGGTATAGACGGTATCTTCTTCCTCGGTGTATAGAGGTTCTGTAAAGGTGCTACGAGCAGGCTTAATATTGGTTGTATAATTTGTTTCCATTAAGTCATTGTCGATGGCAAATTGGAACATTGTGCTTAAAGTGCTTTTAATTCCATTCCAATATTTTTTTCGCATGTCTTTTTTTATTTCAAGGCAGTATGCCAAGAAAGAGTAGCAATGCTTAGTACGGATTTCACATAAAGGCATTTGGGCAAGTGCAGAGTCCTTAATATAGGATTCATAATAGCGGACGTCCTTTTGCCATGAAGTAGGAACTACGGACAGCTTTCTCTGCTCAATATATTCTTTGTAAATCGTGTTTAGTGTTGCATTTGTCGGAGCCATACGCTCAACAATTACATCCTCTAATTCTTTTCGTGTTTTCCTAAAAATCTGTTTACCATTCAAACGGATCCAAAATCTGCCGTCTGGCTCAGGTAATTGTCTTATTTGGTTTTCGTATTTTTGAAGTATCTCCCTTCGTTTCATCATATTCTCGGATTCCTTTCTCAAGGTCTCCAAGGTTTCAAGAGATATATTATCACTTCCAAGCAGCGACTGTAAATCAAAAGATGATAAATCAATAGCTGCTGAAGTAGATTCTAGATTAACAGTTGCTACGATTATCATCTCCTTCTGCTTATATTTCTTTTATTAAATGATTGATAATAGACCTTCCATTACATCATTGCTAATGACCTCACATGGCTCTATGGTTGGAGCATCATAAGTTTGAGGAGCATTTTCTATGGTAGATGTGGTGTTGCCAGATAAGGCCTGTATTACTCTCTCTGATATTCTATCTGCTAACTCATCTAGGCTACATGGGAGAGTGGCTTCGTGTGGCGCTGAGAGGGTTAAGAGAGCATCTATAACCATCTCATTAGCGCTGGCGTAGCCATACGACTTGTAACTATTAAGAGCCTCGAGTGCAGCAAGTTCTTTACTGCGGTTATCTCGAAAACGAATATATTTTTTGTAACATCCCATCAGTGCAATGCTCCTTTGCTTAAAAGATATCTGATGGTTCTTTCATAGCGTTTGGCGTTTATATGAATGTCCTCTATAAAATATGCCAGAGGGTATTTTTCTTTGCTCCAAAAGTTTTTTACTATGGTGGCTCCACCACCGATAAAAATAAGCTGTGTGGATTTTAAGTTAAATTTCAGAGCTCTCAATGTTCCCATAAGATTTTCTATG
>JAZRWF010000075.1:0-5817 GCA_045599565.1 Lachnospiraceae bacterium | reverse complement strand
CTTAAAGCAGCTAATGATAAATGACATGAGAACGAGCACGATGAACACGATCGAAATACCCATAACGGTATTAAGACCAGCCTTCTGCATAATCTCACCCAAGGTGTAAACACCTTCCATGTTAATAGCAGTAGGACCATCATCTATTCTGTTCTTGTTCATTACATACACAAGCTTAACATTTCTGTTAGTACACTCAATCTCAAGCTTGGCAGTAATGGTTTTACCTGCCTGATCGATTTCGAAATCCGTAGGAGCTATCATGGCACCCATCTCGTTATAGAGACCCAAGTAATCCTTAAACAGATCAGCGATAATAGGATCCTCTCTCTGGTATTCAACAGCTAAAATCTGAAGATCTGAAAGAGAAACCTCTGAAAGCTGCTCTGCCATAGCTTCCATAGAGTATCTGAAATCATCAGCGGTGTATCCGCCGTAGGTAACCTCCTTATCAGCCCCACAGGCTGTAAGCATGATAGCCACTACAGCAGTCATAACTGCGAGTAATGTCTTCTTCATATTATCTCCTTGTCTTACCTAAAAGCATTTCTACACCAGCGATAAGATACTTTCTGGCATCAGCGCCATTTACTACCTTATCGATATAACCATGTGCCAAAGCTGCACATCCGCCTGTGATACCAGCGCTGTAGCAGGTAGTATCATCAAGCACCTTAGAAGCTTCCTTAACTGTCATAGGTCCAACAGTTACATTTGGAAGTGCAAGTACATAGTCAGCACCCATTGACTTAGAGCCAAGGAACAGAGCTGAAGTTCCAACAGCCTCACCAAGGATAAGAGTAACCTTTGGAATATCGGTATTAGAATATGCCAGTGCAAGCTTAGCAAGCTCTCTTGGAAGTCTCTTCTCACAGCACATAGCTGCCTTATAACCATTTACATTTACAAGAGTAAGTACTGGAATCTCAAATGAATCAAGATACTCGATAAAGTCAGCAGCCTTAGCTACGCCTTCAGCGCTAAGAGCAGCAGCCTTAGAGCCTACCACACCTACGGTGACACCGTCTAAGGTGATGAATCCAGTAACGATATCCTCTGAATAGCCTGCGCCTACCTCTACGAACTTATGAGAATCAGCCAGCTCAGCTGCTACTGCAGCTGCATCTTCCATGCTCTCGATACCAGCTGAAGCACGATTAATATCATCAGCACAGTCAGCGAAGTCTCCCTCGTCACCGTAAGCTGCTGGAAGAACCTCGATAAGATCTCTAACCTTAGCAAATACCTCGGCCTCAGTTCCAACGAAATCGATATCACCAGCTTCAGATACTCTAAACTCACCGCTAGCAGAATCACATACCTCTGTGCGATTTCCCTTGATAGCATCTGGTGAAGTCACATAGAAGGAAGCATCCTTTGTCATAACAGCAAAGTCTGCGATAGAAGCAAGAGAAGTGAGTCCGCCGCCACAGTTTCCAGCTACTACCATGAGCTGAAGAACACGACCCTTAGCCTCACAAGCCTTAGCGATTACCTGACCTAAAGCATCAAGACCATCTACGCTCTCCTGAATACGAACGCCGCCGCAGTCAAGAATACCTACTACAGGTACGCCAGCTGCTAAAGCCTTATCATAAACACTAAGAATTTTCTTTGCGTGCATTTCACCGATAGTACCGCCAAGAACTGCGCTGTCCTGAGCAAATACATACACTGGTGAACCACCGATCAGACCATAACCGATGACTACGCCATCACCGTCAGCCTTAGCCGCATCAGGGTTAATATCGGTAGCTCTGCTGGTAACAGATGCCATCAGCTCTACGAAGCTGTTCGCATCTAACAAGCTACTAATTCTTGCCTGAGCAACACTTTCAGAATTACTCATTATTTTACCTCCAAATGTTAATTTTTATCCAAAATAACCTAACTTTAATATACCGAAAATAAGGCTATTTTTCAACAAATATTTTTATTATACGTCTACTTCCACCTTTGTGGCTTCTGCCTCAGCCTGGGCTAAAAATTCAGCTCTCATCGTCTCGGATAACTCAGGCAGCTCCTCGATAGATTTTACACCGAAACATCTCAGGAAATCCTCTGTGGTTCCAAACAAAAGTGGTCTTCCCGGTGCATCCAGACGACCTAGCTCTGTAACTAAGCTGTACTCCACGAGCTTTGATACTGCATGGTCAGATGAAACACCTCGTATCTTTTCTATCTCCGCCTTGGTAATAGGCTGCTTATAAGCTATTATAGCCAGGGTCTCAAGAAGAACATCTGTAAGAGCATACTTTGCAGGCTGCTTAGCGATACGAATAAGATACTCATAAAGCTCTGGCTTCGTACACATTTGGTAGCTGCCCTCCAGCTCTATGATAGTGACCCCGCGATCCGTAGTCTCATATTCAGCTATCAGATTATTAATTTCCTTAACAATCTCATCCTCAGGTACCTCAAGAGCCATCGAAAGCTGCTTCGGACTGACCGAAGAACCCATGGTGAAAAGTATACCCTCTATTGCCTGTCTGATTTTACTCATATACACCCTTAATCCGCCATCTTGGATTCCACCATTATCTCAGCAAATGTGTCCTCCTGGCTGATAACTATCTGTCCCGCCTTCATCATCTCTAAGATAACAAGAAACGTGACTATAACCTCTGTCTTTGAACAGCTTTTTTCAAGAATACCAGAGAAAGTAAAGCTCTTATTATGCTTACAAAACTCTGTGAGCTCGAGCATTTTTTGATCCATGGAGACTTCTTCTTTTTTTATCTTACCAAAAGAAGATCTGATAGGATCTCGCCTGTCATCCACCCTCTTCATAACCTGAAGAAAGATGTCGTTAAGTCTGCCGAGATTCAAATCGCCTATGAGCTCATTTAAATCGACAGGCTGCTTAAAGGATTCCACCTCATCAGGTAAATTCTGCTTTCGATAGAATACCCTGGCTGCATCTATCTGTCTGTCCTTGAGCTCAAAGGAAATGTACTTGTACATTTTATATTCCAAAAGCTGCGCCACCAGCTCAGCTCTAGGATCCTCTTCCTCCTCGCCCTCTACTACAGGAGGCTTAGGAAGAAGCATTCGGCTTTTAATGTCAAGGAGTGTGGCAGCCATAACCATAAATTCACTGGCGATTTCCATCTTCTCAGACATGCCCGAAATGTATTCCATATACTGATCTGTGATCTCAGAGATCGGAATATCATATATGTCCACCTTATTTTTATCGATAAGGTGTAAAAGCAGATCCAAAGGTCCTTCAAATTTTTCTAACTTGAAGCTTAACTCCACTACAGCATCTCCTCTAAGGTGGTTCTAATAGCCTTTATAAAGTCGGCTGAATTCAAAACCTGAACATCCTTTAAGGTAGTGATAAGCGCTAAATCCTTAGTCATCTTTCCACTCTCTATGGTGCCAAGGCAAGCCTTCTCCAGCTTATCAGCAAAGTCTACAAGAGCAGGAATATTATCGAGCTCTCCGCGCTTTCTAAGTGCACCACTCCATGCGAAGATAGTAGCTACTGAATTAGTAGAGGTCTCCTCGCCCTTAAGATGCTTATAATAGTGACGCTGTACGGTTCCGTGAGCAGCCTCGTACTCAAAGTAGCCATCAGGGCTTACAAGAACAGAGGTCATCATAGCCAGTGAACCAAATGCTGATGAAATCATATCACTCATTACATCGCCATCGTAGTTCTTACATGCCCAGATGAAACCGCCTTCAGCCTTCATAACACGAGCTACAGCATCATCTATAAGTGTATAGAAATATGTGATGCCTGCCTTTTCAAATGCTTCCTTGTACTCGTTATCATAAAGGTCCTGGAAGATATCCTTAAAGGTGTGGTCATACTTCTTTGAAATAGTATCCTTTGTACTAAACCAAAGGTCCTGCTTAGTATCTAAAGCATACTTAAAGCAGCTGTGAGCAAATGAGGTGATAGAAGGCTCAAGGTTATGCTGACCCTGAACTACACCTGCAGACTTAAACTCATGAACGGTCACAGTCTCCTTAGTTCCATCAGCAGCTGTATAAACGAGCTCTACCTTTCCAGGTCCTGGTATCTTCATCTCGGCATTCTTGTATACATCTCCATAAGCGTGACGTGCGATGCAAATAGGCTTTTTCCAGGTCTTTACATTTGGCTCGATACCCTTTACCACGATAGGTGCTCTAAATACGGTTCCATCAAGTATAGCTCTGATGGTTCCGTTAGGGCTCTTCCACATCTCCTTAAGGTTATACTCAGTCATTCTGGCTGCATTAGGAGTGATGGTAGCGCACTTTACTGCCACACCATACTTCTTTGTAGCATTTGCAGAATCTACAGTTACCTGATCATCTGTTGCGTTTCTGTTCTCAAGTCCCAAGTCATAATACTCTGACTTTAAATCGATAAAAGGATAGATAAGCTCATCCTTAATGATCTGCCAGAGGAATCTAGTCATCTCATCACCATCCATCTCTACGAGTGGAGTGGTCATCTTAATTTTTTCCATGAAACACCTCTTACTTAACTACAAAGTTTACAATCTTTCCAGGTACATAGATTTCCTTTACGATATTTCCAGTAAGGAATGAAGCTACGGTCTCGTTAGCCTTTGCAGCAGCTATAGCTGTAGCATTATCACAGCCGTTAGGTATAGAAATAGTAGCGCGAAGCTTTCCGTTTACCTGAACTGCTATCTCGATGGTATCCTCCACAAGCTTTGCTTCATCATACTCTGGCCATGCAGCCATTGAAGCGAAGCCCTCCTGACCCATCTGCTCCCAAAGCTCCTCACATACATGAGGTGCAAATGGTGTCAAAAGCTTAATAAGAGCAAGATATGAATCCTTATTCAGCTTGCCCTCGGTAACGATATCATTCAAAAGTCCCATCATAGCTGCGATAGCTGTGTTGAACTTCAGTACCTCGATGTCCTCAGAAACCTTCTTTATGCACTTGTGAATCTTAGTCTCAAGTGATGCGCTGTCAGGCTCGTCAGTTACTATATCAGTAAGTCCGCAGAAACGCTCGATAAATCTCTTACATCCGCGAAGTGACTTGTCATTCCATGGAGCAGCTGCTGCGTAATCACCCATGAAGAGTACATAGGTACGAAGTGCATCAGCTCCGCAATCCTCTACGATATCGAGTGGATCGATTACATTTCCCTTAGACTTAGACATCTTCTCACCATCAGGGCCTAAGATAAGTCCCTGACCAGAACGCTTAGCATAAGGCTCTGCTGTGTTAACTACTCCGATGTCATAAAGGAAATGATGCCAGAAACGAGAGTAAATCATATGTCTGGTAACGTGCTCCATACCGCCGTTGTACCAGTCTACTGGCATCCAATAATTCATCTTGTCCTTGTCGCAAAGAGACTCTGTATTATGTGGATCTACATATCTGAGGTAGTACCATGAAGAACCAGCCCACTGTGGCATGGTATCTGTCTCACGCTTAGCATCTCTTCCGCACTTAGGACACTTGCAGTTAACAAATGAATCAATGCGCGCAAGTGGTGATTCTCCGCCCACACCTGGCTCGAACTGATCCATCTTAGGAAGTCTGAGTGGAAGCTCACTCTCTGGAAGTCCTACATCGCCGCAGTACTCACAGTGAACGATTGGTATAGGCTCACCCCAATATCTCTGACGGTTAAATGCCCAGTCCTTCATCTTAAACTGAACTCCGGCCTTACCTACGCCCATCTTCTCGATTTCCTCGATCATGCGCTCGATGGAATCCTTTTTATTAGTGTAGCCGTTAAGGAACTCAGAGTTAACCATCTCTCCATCGCCTGTATAAGCTTCCTTAGAGATGTCTCCGCCCTTTATTACCTCGATGATATCTGCACC
>JAZRWF010000074.1:0-4782 GCA_045599565.1 Lachnospiraceae bacterium | reverse complement strand
ATGGAGCAGCGCGATAAGCATAAGGGTATCGAGGGCGTAGTCAGTGACATCATAAAGGTGGATGCCAAGTATGAGACTGCTATAGAGACTGCCTTGGGTGGAAATATCCAGAATGTGGTAACTGACACAGAGGAGACTGCGAAGGCTCTTATCAGCTTCTTAAAGGAGAATAAGGCTGGTAGAGTTACATTCCTGCCGCTTTCTGCGGTAAAGGGAAAGGAAGGCTTTAAGGCTTTGGATGTCCTTGGAAGAAAGGGTGTTATAGGCGTAGCTAATGAGCTGGTATCCGCTGATGCCAAGTACAGCGGCGTGGTGGATTTCCTTCTTGGAAGAGTGCTGGTCTGCGAGAATATCGATATAGCTACAGCTATTGCCAGGGAAAAGCACTACAGTCTTCATATCGTCACACTTGACGGTGAGTACTTAAGCCCAGGCGGTTCCATGACAGGTGGTCACTTCAAGAATAATTCTAATCTTTTAGGTAGAAATCGTGAAATCGAGGAGCTTAGAAATAAGATAAGTGCTGTGGAGGATGAGATAAAGGCTCTTCGCAGCAGAATAGAGGATATAGAGACAGCGCAGGAGCTTTTGGAGGCTGACAGAGCAGAGAATGCTGCCGAGGTTCAAAAGCTTGCTTTGGATGTAAATACTAAAAAGCTTAATTTAGATGCATCAGAGAACAGAAAGAAGGAGTCTTTGGCTGCATTTGAGGGGCTTAACACTGAAAAGGCAGAGCTGGATCAGGAGCTTAATGATATCGCAGCGGGCAAGGGCGAGATAGAACTCGAAAAGAAGAACTCCACACAGCGCGAGGCTGCCCTTAAGGCTGAAAATGAGCTCTTGGCTAAGGAAGTGGACGAGAAGACCTACATGGAGACCACTGCCTCTCGTATTCTATCTGAGGTGCAGATAGAGGAGGCAAATGCCAGACAGAAGGTGGACTTCGTACTTGAAAATATTAATCGAGCTAAGGAAGAGCTGGATAAGATAGTAGCTGATATAGAAGGCTTATCTGACAATGCAAATGCTTCTAAGGATGAAATACAGTCTAAAAAGGATCAGATAGCTGCCATAGAGGAGACCATCAAGGCTGGCGAGGCTGTGATGGAAAAGCAGCAGGGCGATATAAATGCCACTGTGACTGAGCGTGAGGAGCTGCTTACCTCTCAGAAGGGCTTCTTTACGAAGAGACAGGAGATAGCTGACTTAATAGTAAATCTGGACAAGGAAGGCTTTAGGCTTTCATCCACTATTGAAAAGCTTTCTTCAGCCATCACATATCAGACAGATTATATGTGGCAGGAGTATGAGCTCACACCACATGCCGCTATGGATCTAAGGGACGATAGTCTTATAGACTTAGATGAGATGAAGCGCAGAGCCTTTGAGATAAAGTCTGATATAAAGGCTATGGGTAATGTGAATGTGGGAGCCATCGAGGAATACCGAGAACTCTCTGAAAGATATACCTTCTTAAGTGCACAGCACGATGATCTGGTGGCTGCCGAGGCTACACTTATCAAAATTATAGATGACTTGGATGAGGGCATGAGAACCCAGTTTAATGAGGGCTTCGCACGCATTCAGGTAGAGTTTGACAAAGCGTTTAAGTCGCTTTTTGGCGGCGGCAAGGGTACTCTTGAGCTTACAGAGGATGAAGATGTGCTTGAGTCAGGTATAAGAATCATCGCACAGCCACCAGGAAAGAAGCTTCAGAACATGATGCAGCTTTCAGGTGGAGAAAAGTCTTTGACGGCTATAGCATTACTTTTTGGTATCCAAAATATCAAGCCTTCGCCTTTCTGTCTTTTGGATGAGATAGAGGCAGCCTTGGATGATGCAAATGTAGACAGATTTGCGAAGTACTTAAATAAGCTTACGAACAATACACAGTTTATAATTATAACTCACAGACGAGGCACCATGAATGCAGCGGACAGACTTTACGGTATCACCATGCAGGAGAAGGGTGTTTCAGCACTGGTATCAGTAAATTTGATAGAGGCAGATTTAGATGAGTAATGAAAAGGAAAAGAAGGGCTTTTTTAGCCGTCTAGTAAGCGGACTGACTAAGACCAGAGATAATTTCGTCAAAGGTATGGACTATGTCTTCAATGGCTTTTCCAATATCGATGATGAATTCTATGAGGAGCTCGAGGAGCAGCTCATCATGGGAGATATGGGCGCTAAGGTCACGGAGGATGTGATAGAGGAGCTAAAGGCAGCTGTTAAAAAGAATCATGTGAAGGAGCCTTCTGACTGCAGAGAGCTTCTTATAGAGCTTCTAAAGGACAAGGTTTCCATTCCAGAGGATGCCTATGAGTTTACTAAGAGGCAGTCGGTGGTTATATTCGTGGGTGTAAATGGCGTCGGAAAGACCACTACAGTAGGAAAGATAGCCTCAAAGCTTCATCAGGCTGGAAAGAAGGTTCTTATAGCGGGAGCAGATACCTTTAGAGCTGCTGCGGAGGATCAGCTTTTTGTCTGGTCAGAAAGAGCCGGTGTGCCGATGATTCGAGGCAACGAGGGAGCCGACCCTGGTGCCGTGGTATTTGACGCATGTGCATCTGCTAAGAGCAAGGGCTGTGACACGCTTCTTATAGACACAGCCGGTCGTCTGCACAATAAAAAGAATCTTATGAATGAGCTTCACAAGATTTATACGATAGTGGAGAAGGCATATCCGGAGGCTTTGGTGGAAACTATTCTGGTTTTGGACGGAACCACAGGTCAAAATGCTCTTAGCCAGGCGAAGGAATTTTCTGAGGTTTGTCCTGTTACTGGACTTATTATCACGAAGCTGGATGGAACAGCGAAGGGCGGAGTGGCTATAGCTGTAGCCAGAGAGCTCTCAGTGCCTATAAAGTATATCGGCGTAGGCGAGACAGTGGATGATTTGCAGGAATTTGATCCAAAGGCATTCGTGGAGGCTTTATTCTATAAGGCGGAGGAATAGTTATGTTATCGTTAGACGATTTCGAACAGGCCAGTAACATAGTCACAAAGGTTACGGCTGAGACAAAGCTTATATATTCAGAATACTTAAGCAAAAGAAGTGAGAACCAGGTGTATTTAAAGCCTGAAAACATGCAGCGTACAGGAGCCTATAAGCTTAGAGGCGCATATTATAAAATAAGCACTTTGACCGATGAGGAAAGAGAGCGCGGTCTTATAACTGCATCTGCTGGAAATCATGCGCAGGGCGTGGCTTATGCGGCTCAGGCATATGGGGCGAAGGCTACCATTGTTATGCCTACGACCACACCGCTTATAAAGGTAAACCGCACTAAGGGCTACGGAGCAAAGGTGGTTTTATACGGAGATGTGTATGATGAGGCATGTGCAAAGGCCTACGAGATAGCTGCGGAGGAAGGACTTACCTTTATTCATCCTTTCGATGACCCGGTAGTGGCCTGTGGTCAGGGTACCATAGCCATGGAGATCTTCAAGGAGCTTCCTTTAGTAGAATACATTTTAGTTCCTATCGGTGGCGGCGGATTGGCTACTGGAGTTTCTACCCTTGCTAAGCTTTTGAATCCAAAGATTAAGGTGATAGGTGTAGAGCCTGCTGGTGCTGCCTGCCTTAAGGCTTCCATAGCTAAGGGTGAGGTGGTGACTTTGCCTAGCGTATCCACTATAGCTGACGGTACCGCTGTCAAGACTCCTGGAAGTCAGATATTCCCTTATCTAAAGGAGAATTTGGATGATATCATAACTGTCGAAGATGATGAGCTTATAGTGGCTTTCCTCGATATGGTAGAAAACCACAAGATGGTAGTGGAAAACTCAGGCCTTTTAACTGTGGCTGCTTTAAATCACCTAAACATAAAGGGCAAGAGAGTAGTTTCTATTCTCTCTGGCGGAAATATGGATGTAATTACCATGTCCTCTGTAGTTCAGCAGGGGCTTATCTTCAGAGACAGAATCTTTACTGTATCTGTTCTTCTTCCAGATAAGCCGGGTATGTTGGCAAAGGTATCTGATCTTATAGCTAAAAACCAGGGCAATGTAATAAAGCTTGAGCACAATCAGTTCGTTTCAGTTAACAGATCAAGTGCTGTGGAGTTAAGGATTACTCTGGAAGCCTTTGGAACAGAACACAAGGAGCAGATACTAAAGGCACTCGAGGAAAATGGCTATAAGCCTAAATTAGTTAGGACTAATTTGTAGAATTTTACTATTGCGCTTTAATGCGATAAAGTTTATAATAACTTTCGAATTTGGGTCCAAGTCCTGTGGGAAGGCAAGATGAGGTTTTGAATTCAATAGAGAGTTTTTTTATTTTAAATCTTTTTATCGAGAGGAGAAACGAAAATGAGTTTCAAGAGTAGTTATCTTCAGCGTGTTTACGATGATCTTGCATCACGTAATGCTGAACAGAAGGAGTTCCTGCAGGCAGTTAACGAGGTTTTAGAGACACTTGAGCCAGTGGTAGCTAAGAATCCTAAGTTGGAAGAGCTTGGCATCATCGAGAGAATCGTAGAGCCAGAGCGTACCATTATGTTCCGTGTATCATGGGTAGATGATCAGGGCAAGGTACAGGTTAACCGTGGTTACAGAGTACAGTTTAACTCAGCTATTGGACCATACAAGGGAGGTCTTAGACTTCATCCATCAGTAAACCTTGGTATCATTAAGTTCCTTGGTTTCGAGCAGATCTTCAAGAACTCACTTACAACTCTTCCTATCGGTGGTGGTAAGGGTGGTTCTGACTTCGATCCTAAGGGTAAGTCAGATATGGAAATCATGAGATTCTGTCAGGCATTCATGACCGAGCTTGCT
>JAZRWF010000073.1:0-52567 GCA_045599565.1 Lachnospiraceae bacterium | reverse complement strand
GATATGCCTGTTCCTTATCATTCAAAGTGTAGTATCAGCTGTTAGAGCTAATAAAAAGAGATAATACCGTTTATGAAAAAAAGCGTTAGATTTACGAGTATTTTAACACTTATATTGTCAGCTATCTGCCTGATCTCCTGTAATGCAGGGGACCAGGCAGTTCCTGCGCTTACAGAGAAAAAATATGTAACCGTGGGCTTCTCACAGGTAGGAGCTGAGTCAGACTGGCGGAGAGCAAATACTGAATCCATGAAGGAGGCTTTGTCGCGTGAAAACGGATTTGACCTTATTTACATGGATGGCCAGCAAAAGCAGACTAATCAGATAATGGCTGTGCGAACCTTCATTCAGCAGGGAGTAGATTTTATAGTTCTGGCTCCTGTGAAGGAGGATGGGTTTGCCACGGCGCTCCAGGAGGCAAAGTCCGCCGATATACCAGTTATTATAGTAGACCGAATGGTAGAGACTGAGAGTTCACCGTTTACATGCTTTGTTGGATCTGATTTTAAGCTGGAGGGATTAAAGGTAGTCGAGTGGCTGCATGAGTTTGCCTTAGCAAAGGGAATAGATGAGAAAAGCTTAAATATAGTAGATATTCAGGGTACACTTGGCTCCAGCGCTCAGTTAGGGCGAGGAGAGGGCTTGCTTAATGGGGTAAGGAGATATAAGTGGAAGCTCTTAGACCAGCAGGTGGGAGATTATACACAGAATAAGGGCAAGGAGGTTATGGCAGAATTCCTCGTAAAATATCCCGAATTAAATGTAGTATATTGTGAAAATGATAATATGGCATTTGGCGCAATAGAAGCTATCGAGGAAGCTGGAAAACAGGTGGGAACTGATATAGATGCCGGTGACATTCTTGTGGTTTCGTTTGACGGTGTCAGCGATACAGCCAGGGAATATGTTAAAGAGGGAAAGATTGCCTGTATCGGAGAGTGTAACCCACATCATGGGCCAAGGGTAAGTGCAATTATCAGAAGTCTGATAGAAAACTGGCATGTGGAGAGATTATCCTATGTAGATGAAAGTGTATTTGCATATTCGGATATAGTGGAAAGTGTCACTGTAAATAACACTAAATATGATGTGGTAAGCCTGGGACAATAAAAAATTATGAAAAATATCACCTGATAACCACAAAATATAGAAAGTATAGAAATGTACACACTATATTGTGAAATGTGGCTAAAACAACAGGATTTATGGGTTGTTCATTGGTACATTTTGCTATATAATGGCGTTAATAATGTTATTTCAGAGAGAATCTTACTATGACTGAACTGAAACTTACTGACTTAATTAATCTAGAGGCACTTCAAAGAATTCAGGATGGTTTTTCGAAATACACTGGTATGGCTGCTGTTACTATAGATGTCAATGGCACGCCTATAACTATGGACAGTGGATTTACTAGATTTTGTAATGAGATGACCAGAAAGTCCGAACTGGGGTGTAAGAACTGCGAACAGTGCGATAGGGATGGCGCTTATAAGACATTGGAAAATGGAAAGGCGTCAGCCTACGTTTGTCATGCTGGTTTGATGGATTTTGCTGCACCTATTATGGTCGAGGGGGAGGTAATAGGCGGCATCATCGGAGGTCAGGTAAGAATAAATGACATAGACGAGGTTGAAATAAGAAAAAAGGCCATCGAATATGGTATCGACCCTGATGAGTATGTGTTAGCCTCTAAGGAGACCAGCTTACTTTCTAGAGAAGCTGTTGAAAAGGCTGCTGGCTTCATAGAGGAGATAGGTTCAGCATTATCACTCATGGCGTATAAGAGCTATATGGAGCTTAAGGAGAGTGAGCGCCAGGGAAGAGTGGCGCAGTCACAGGCTGCTTACGTTATGAATATGAGTATGAACCTCGACCATATAATGGAGCGATGGTTTAGAATGGTGGACAGCACTGCGACTAAGATGACGAGTGAGGATGTCTTTACCCTTTTGTCTGACTTGCAGGATGATGGACGAGAGATAAAGAACAGCCTTAGAGATACCATAAGCTTTATTAAGATGTCTGCAGATGATGTAGAAGTTAGTGAATCTGAATATACGTTGGAACAGCTTATAGAGGTTATAGAGCAGGCAGCTAAGGGAAAGGCCTCTGTAGAAATAGTTTCAGCTGAATATACCAGATTGTTTGGAGATTTGGTACGAATCGGCCAGATGATAACACAGACTATAAAAGATATAACCGAGAGAAATTCAGATGGAAATCTGGAGGTTTTAGTATCGACTAAACGTAAGCAATATGCGACCTATCTGAAAATAGTAATAATAGATAGAGATACAAAGTATACACATGAGGATATAGAAAAAATAAAAACGTTCTTCAAGGAGCGCGAGTTAACTGAATTAGATAGTAGAAATGAGCTGGATATGTGGCTTTCATTAGAGGGAATGCTGCTTAGAAATATGTCTGGTACCGTAGCTATAAATAAGCTGGAAAACGACTTCATTATGGAGATTAGTCTTCCTCAGATTGGATTATAGGAGTATGGCAATGAATTCACTGGATTACGCAAAGGCCTTGAATAAGTTTTTGCTTGAAATGGAAAAGTTCACTGAACCATATTCTAAAGAGGTTCAGAAGGTACTAGAGGATATTAGTGAGGTTCTTCGTGTTGGCAGGATAGAGTTTGTATACTACGATTCTCTTAAAAATGAGAGTATGGGAGTCTGCGATATAAGTACTGTCTATTCTATGCAGGAAGAATTTCGAAGTGATGCGTACTATGTTGGCAGACGTGCATCTGAAAGGGGAAGTGTATTTATTTTCAAGTATTACCAGAGAGCTAATGAAGCGGCCTGGGATGATGAAGAGCTTGAGAATATAAAGGTGCTTGACACGATTTTACATACCTTTAATACTAAGATCAGACTCACAAAATTTGCCGAAAGAGCTAGTCTGTTCGATGGAGAGCTTCAGATTCCTAATATCAATTTTTTTGATATTGAGCTTAAAAAGATTATGTCTGAAAGACGCTTTAATGAGTATGGAATCTGCTTTATAAACTTAAAGCGATTTGGCGTGGTAAACCAAATGCTGGGCCGCGAGGATGGAACGAAGGTTATGATGAAGTTCATATCCGGTTTGCAGAGTGAACTAGGTAGGAATGGCACCATCTGCAGAGTGGGCGGTGATAATTTTATCATTCTTTTCGATAAAAGTTTTGCTGATACTATAACTACCTATGTGGCTGGGCAGGATATAGTATATGATACTAACACTGGTGAAAGCGTGATCGTCAGGGCTAGTGCTGGGTTGTACCTGAGTAATTTAGTGAAAGAAAATGAGCATGATGCCGTAGATAAAGCGCATATAGCTCTCCAGATGGCTAGAACGCTTCTCGGTAGGACTGTTGTGTATTATACTGATGAGCTCCAACACCTTCACGAGCATGCGAATCATATAGAAAGTGTTTTTAAAGAGGCTATCGAAAAAGAGGAATTTTTAGTTTATTATCAGCCGAAGGTTAGACTTAATGACTATACCATCGCAGGGGCTGAAGCGTTGTGTCGATGGCAGCATGATGGTACGTTTGTCAGACCAGATGATTTCGTACCTGTTCTTGAGCGAAGTAATCTCATCTGCAATTTAGATTTTTATATGCTCGACCACGTATGCCGAGACTTACGAAGCTGGATCGACAGAGGGCTTAATGTAATACGTGTCTCAGTGAATTTTTCTAGGCGTCATCTGGGCGATGAAAAGCTTTTGGATAAAATTCTTGAGATTATAGACAGGCATTCTGTTCCGCACAAGCTGATTGAGATTGAGCTTACTGAGACTACCACGGATGTGGCTTTCCATGACTTGAAACGTATAGTAAATGGCCTTCATGAGCACGGAATTCGTACATCAGTAGATGACTTTGGTGTGGGCTATTCATCACTTAATCTCATCAGGCAGGTGGCGTGGGATGTAATAAAGATAGACAAGAGCTTTTTGCCAGATGTATCAGACAAGACTTCTTCACAGTATTTAATGTTTAGCCATCTTTTAGCTATGTTTAGAGAGCTAGGACTAAAATGTATAGTGGAGGGTGTGGAGACAATAGAGCAGGTTAAAATGCTTAAGGACAACAAATGCTTTTTGGCACAGGGCTATTTCTTCGATAAGCCACTTGGCTTGGAGGAATTTGAAAGCAGGCTTGTCGGATAAAAGCTATAATTTGTTATTTATATTTTAAAACCACAGGTGTATAATAAGTTATCATAGTTTCTGGAGGTGTTATCAAATGGATTCAAGACACATGCATTTGCTTCGCAATAATAAGGTGTTATTTATTACACATATTATAGCTTCGGTATTTCTTATGATTGGTTTATTCAGCCAGCTAGCCATGTCGGGACTAGAGCCTTATAGAAGTATTATCCCGATGATTATACTTGCGATCACGGCTGTAGGAACTATCGTGATGTATATTTTGACTAGGTCCAGCATTACATATACCAGATATGTAGCGATAGCCTTTTCGATTTTCTTCGCTGCTATAACGCTTACAGGTGGCTCTAATTTAGTATATCCATACATGGTTCCATTCATTCTTATCATGGTGATGAGTATGGACAGGGTATCAGTTAATATAACCGCTGCAGTTTTTTTGGTTATGAACATATTCAAGATCGTGTATATCTTATCCAGTGCGGGAGATGCAGTGGAGGAAGTACTTGAAGGAGTCATGATTCAGGCTATAGTTACGATTCTTGTAACTGTAGGTGCACTGCTTGGTGTAAGAAATATGATTCGCTTCTTCGGAGATTCTCTTAGCGAGGTGAAGGAAGCGGCTGATAGAAATCAGAAGGTAAGTGAGAAAATAGTCGAGGTGGCTGGTACGATAAGCGATGAGCTCGCTAAGTCTAAGGACACTCTCGACAGCATAAATGAGTCGATGGATTCCATGAATCATGCGATGCAGGATATTTCCACTGGTGTTTCTGCGAATGCTGAGGCTATTGAAGAACAGACAAATGCTACGATGTCTATCCAAAGCATAATCGATGAAACTACGACTAAGGCTGAGGTGTTGAGTGAGCTTAGCACAAATGCTGCTCAGTCAGTAGTCACAGGTGAGAGCTCTATGCAGGAGCTTAATAATTGCTTGGATAAGGCACTTGACTCTGCAGAAAGCATGAAGGCTTCAGCGGCTAAGCTTCAGAGTAAGAGTGACGAGGTTCGTGAGATTACCACTATTATTCTTAGCATATCTTCACAGACTAACCTGTTGGCTTTAAATGCTTCTATAGAGGCAGCCAGAGCAGGAGAGGCAGGTAAGGGCTTTGCAGTAGTAGCTGATGAGATTAGATCTTTGGCAGAGCAGACGAAGAATGCTACCGAAAATATTAGCCGTATTCTGGATGAGTTGGCAGTGGATGCCAGCGATGTGGCTGCTAATGTAGATAACAATGTTCAGATCTCTATGTCAGAAAGACAGTTTGCTGATGCGGCTAATAAGGACTTTAGAGATATTAAGTATGGTATAAATGAGCTGGCAGATGGTATTCAGAAGGTGACATCTCTGATAGGACAGATTAATGCATCTAATGTGGCTATAGTGGATTCTGTAAGCACCTTGTCAGCTAGCAGTGAGGAGATATCCGCCAGCACACAGGAGGCTGCAGATATGGGTGAGAATAACCTTGAACTGTTGTCTGCGTTTACGGATGTAATGTATGGCATCAGTCAGATGATGGAAGAACTTCAGAACACAAGTGATGGAGAAAATTAATTTTTAATATAATTAATGCATAAGATACCGTTTTGTAAGAGAAATTTTACAAAACGGTATTTTTTTACAAAAAAGTAGTTGACATTCGCTATTAAATTGCATACAATCTAATTACATCAAAGGTGATGCAACTAAATGGTAAACAATATAATTGATTCTTTAGGAGGTAGAGAAATGAATATTTATGATTTTAATGTAACAGCACAGGATGGAAGCACAGTAGAGTTGTCACAGTTTAAGGGAAAGACTATTCTTGTAGTAAATACTGCTACAGGATGCGGATTCACTCCTCAGTACACAGAGCTTCAGGAAATGTATGATGAGCTTCATGATGCAGGACTTGAGATTTTAGATTTCCCTTGTAATCAGTTCGCAGATCAGGCTCCAGGTAGTGATGAGGAGATTCATGATTTTTGTACAGGAAGATATGGAATTACCTTCCCTCAGTTTACTAAGATAGATGTAAACGGTGAGAATGCTATTCCATTATATAAGTGGATCACTGAGAATACTAAGTTCGAGGGCTTCGATGGTCCTATGGGTCTTGTGCTTTCTCCAATAGTTAAAAAGATGGATAAGGATTACAAGAAGAATGGTAATATCAAGTGGAATTTTACAAAGATTCTTATCGATAAGAATGGAGAAATCGTAGCTAGATTTGAGCCAACAGCGGATGTTAAGAAGGTGGCACAGAAGGTTAGAGAGGTAATGTAGTATGTTTCATTTTGATTACTTAACAGAAAATACCTGTTCAAAGGTTATCAGCTTCGACTTAGATGGAGATATCGTAAAAAATATTTCTTTTATGAGCGGTTGTGATGGAAATTTGAAGACAATTCCTTTATTATTAGAGGGGTGGACTGTGGATCAGATAGAGACTAAGCTTTCTGGTATCGTATGCGGAAGACGTGGTACTTCCTGCAGCGATCAGCTCGCGAAGGCTGTAAGAGCAGGACTAATTGCCTCTAAGGATCCAAATTATAAATCTCCGCTTGAAGAGGATGATGATGAGTAATCAGTATGATGTACTAAAACTTGAAAACCAGTTGTGTTTTCCTTTGTATGCTGTTTCTAAGGAGATAGTTAGAAAGTATACACCGTTCTTAAGTGAGCTGGATCTTACTTACACACAATACATTACCATGATGGTTATGTGGGAAAGAAGAGAAGTTAGCGTAAAGGAATTGGGTGGACTTTTATACCTTGATTCAGGTACATTGACCCCACTTCTTAAGAATTTAGAGAAGAAGGGCTTAGTCACCAGGGAACGCTCTAAAACAGACGAAAGATTTTTGATAGTAAGCATTACCGAGCAGGGAATGCAGCTTCGAGAAAGGGCTGTGGAAGTACCTAAGAAGATAGGTGAATGCATACAGCTTGATCCAGAGGATGCAGTGAATCTTTTTGTGCTGGTGAAGAAGCTTCTTGGAAGCCTCGAGGGTTAATCAGTTTCGTGCTAGTTTTAATTTACATAATTTTTATTATCTTTTTTAATCTAGGAGTTATAAGCTGGGCACAAAGTCCAGTGAATAGTCCGGTTATTATGCCGGATATGAATAGAATAGGAAGATAAAAGATGATGGCTGTGGTTCTAGTGAGGATCACAGCTATTATTATTTGTCCAAGATTGTGCGCCATGGCACATAAAATGCTGCATACAAATATCTGTGAATCATTTATGATTTTTCTAAGTAAGAGCATAAATGCATAGCTAAGCAGGCCGCCAGAGAGACTGTAGGCCAACGCGACTAGCTGCCCGGAGAGCAGACCGCCTAATAGTATTCGAACCATAAGAACGGCAAAGGCATCACTAGGCCCTAGTACAAACATAGTTACTAATGTAACTATATTTGATAGACCGAGCTTTATCCCCGGAATAGGGGTAAGTGAAGGAAGCTGAAGCTCAATAATAAATATTATAAGAGCAAATGTGCTAAGTAGAGCGTCAGTTACAAGTCGTTTAGTTTGGGTAGAGTTTGGGAAGTGTTTCATCATTGGGTCACCGAGTCAAATTCAAGTGAGCTTTCGTATGCATATTTTTCGATTTTTATTACTAATCGGTGCGGGAGGCAGACTATTGGATAGGAGGAACTGGAAATATATCCTGTGTGTACGCATATCCTATCCTTGCAGCTGGAATCTGAAATGCATACTCTGCCTGGTTCAAAACAGATGGTGTTATATTCACCGGCTGAGGCTTCTATTCTTTTCTCGAAAGGAGCAGTGACAGTGGCTAAGTCAATAGAATAAATGGACTCACCGTCGAGATAAACATTCGCAATGCTTCCGGTACTCCGTCCAAATGTAATAAAAAATAGCGCTGTTGCACAGAGGAGAAATATTGCTGATATGATGATTATCCAGGTTTTGGTTTTTAACATAAGCTATGGCTCTATTATTTCTAATGAAGTTTCTTTTATTAGAGAAAAGCTGTCTTTTAGCCCTTCTGTTATGTATACGGTTCCGTCATCGGCGGATAGGATGGCTTCAAAATCTCTACGAGCCCTCCAATAGGTCGTGGCCTCATCCAAGCCCATTACAAATAAGGCAGTGGATAAACCGTCACAGTAAAGGCCGCTGTCGCCTACTATTGTGACTGAGTTAAGGCCGCTTCTTGCAGGATAACCTGTGGCTGGATCTATTATATGATGATATATTTCCCCATTTTCTTCAAAAAAGCGCTGATAGCCTCCAGAGGTTATAACAGCCTTGCTTTCTATCTCTACTGAGCCAAGAAAGCTATCTGTGTTATCTGGGTCTATTATAGCTATTCTCCAGCTGCTGCCGTCAGGCTTGGCTCCAAGTGCATGGACATTTCCGCCTAGGTTTATGAGAGCATGTCTGCAGCCCGAAGAGGATAACAGCTTTATCAATGCATCAGAGGTATAGCCCTTTGCCACACAGCCTAAGTCAATGCACATATCCCTTGGCAGCGTAACACTGTCAGAACCAAGCTTGATTTGACAAAAGTCGATATTTGAAAGTAATTCATGGATTTTAGCTTCGGATGGGACGCTATTCTGGCCGGTGGTAAAGCCCCATTCCCTGATGAGGGGATATATCGAGATATCTATAGCACCATCTGTTTTTTCACAAAGCTCTACGGAGGATTTAATAAGAGCGAAGGTATCAGGGCTTAATAAAGCTTCCTTTTTTTCATTGAGCCTGTTAATCTCACTGTCAGCAAGAGTTACTGACAGCTTTTTTTCAATAGAATGAATGGTGTTTTCGCACTCATCTAAAAGCTTTTCATCTCCATAAACGCTTATCGTCATGACAGTATCCATGGCAAAAAGTGTGCGCTCTCTTTGGACGGGAGCGCAGCTGGTGAGTAGTAAAATGGTGGCGAAAACACAGCATAAGCTTAGAAATTTAGTCTTCATATTCCACGGTTACGAAGTATCCCTTAGGTGTTTTATCTATACTGACGACAGTGCCCTCGGTAGCACTTATTCGCTCTACTAACGAATAGTTTCCAGTCATGGCATAGGCATGACCGAGCACATAGTAATATGAGTTTGGCAAATCAAATTCCTGTATAGGGAGGACATCGCCTATATTCAATAGACCTTGTCGTTCCATCTTAAATTCCATTTTTCCCATTTTAGCTGATTCTTTCCTCTTTCGGTGGTTCCCAGTGGTCTAAATATTCCTTATATGTATCAAGTCTCGGGTCTGATGTAGCCTTCATAATGTCGATAATGCGTGCCAATGCATAGTCACCAGCACATCTTATCTCAACGATGGGCTTAGCGTGTTCATAGGCCGCTAGGTAATAATCCAGTGAGCCGGTAAGCTCGCCAAGAGAATAGTAAACCTCTGAAGGTATAACATTTTCAACAGCAGTAAGGTCATGCAGCAGCTTATTTAGAGCTATCAAATCATTAGAAAGTTCATAATACTTAGCGAGTGCAGCAGCTGCCGGTGTGAAATCTAAGGCTATATCGTAGAGATTATTTTTTGCATTTCCTAATAGCGATATATCATTCGATTTATATAGCTCCGTGCAATACATTTTAGCTTGGTCTTCAGACAGAGAACCCTCACTTGCTATGGTTTTTTCGAATATGCTTATATCTCTGGCAGCATGATTCGACTGTGGAGCATGCGTAATGACGATGTCACTGTCAAATACTACAGGTAGTGTCCTTACGGTTTCGTGTACTGGGTTTATCCAGGTGAAGGTACGCAGTCGTTTAAAAAGCTTCGGTCTGTATTCGCAGGCGGTGTTCAAAACGGTGTCCTCTGATATGGTGTTGTACATCATCTGAACTATCTCTATGCCTGGATCCATGTACTCCTTTAAAAGTGCAAGCTGCCTTCTGTTTTCAGAGTCCAGGTATTCGTCTGCATCGGCGCAGTAAATGTAATCGCATGAGGCCTTTTCAAAGGAAAAGTTTCTGGCGGCAGAAAAATCGTCGATCCATTTGAAATCATATATGCGGTCGGTATACCGTCTAGCGATCTCCTTCGTATTATCAGTCGAGCCGGTATCTACGATGATAATCTCATCACATAGGTCGCTTATGGAATCAAGACAACGCGCAAGTACGCTTGATTCATTTTTTACTATCATGCAAAGAGAAATGGTAATCATTCTTTTATCGTGATGCTTCCTTCTGAAAAATCGACAGGAGCAGCTGGTTCGTCAGGCTCTGCCATAGGATTTATGCTGGAGTTTATATAGTCTAATATAGAATCCTTCATTATAAGGCTGGAGGACTTAACATATTTTATTAACTGGTTTAAAGCAGATGCATCGTTTAGATGTATATAGCAATCGCAAAGGGACATATATATTCCAGAAATAGTAGCCTTCGCATCTATTATGTACTCGGCTATCTCCATGGCAGTCTGGTATTTTTCTTCGGAGATAAGCGCCTTTATGTAACGGTCCAAAATAGTTTCAAACTGAACAAAGTTTTCCTCATACTCCGTAAGCTTGTCTAGATTCTGAGCTCCGTATTCCAGCTTAAGCTGGGTGTTTGTGGCTCCGGAAAAATTGGCCATTTTTAGTCTGAAAAATGGGCGCAGCTCATCCTGAATAGCCAGCGTAGTACTGGTATATCTGTCATTTGGTATTATAAAATCCATAGAAGGTTCGACAAATTCGATGTCTCTCATTTTCTTCTCGCCAATAACGGTGGTGCTGGCGCGACGTTCTGTCTCAATAAAGGCAGCAGCTTTCTCCCTTTCCTTGCTTTCAAGATACGCGATTCTGCCAGATAGTGCGAGCAGAAGAATCAAAGTCAAAGCCAAAAATGGCATCATAACGTCAGTCCTCATTTCATAAGTGGTGGCAATATAATAACATTTATATTTTTTGCCCGCAATAAGCTAGTTTTTTGTTTACTTTTTCGGCAAGTAATTCTTTACAAGCTAAACGGCTCTATTATATAATTTAGGTTGGTAATTTTTGATTTTAAGATGCGACCAAAAGAAAGGAAGAAAAAGATGACATCAGGAACTATAATGATCGCACTTGCCATGATTTTGTATTTGGCGATGATGCTCTATATTGGCTATTATTTCAGTAAAAAGGGTGGAAATTCCTCAGACGAATTCTACTTGGGCGGAAGAAAGCTTGGTCCACTTGTGGCTGCCATGAGTGCTGAGGCTTCTGATATGTCCAGCTGGCTTTTGATGGGCTTGCCTGGTGTTGCATATCTTTCTGGTGTGGCTGATGCAGGCTGGACTGCCATAGGTTTGGCAGTCGGTACATATTTGAACTGGCTTATAGTGGCAAAGCGTCTTCGCAGATACACTATCAAGACAAATTCTATTACTGTTCCTGAGTTCTTCTCTAAAAGATACAGAGATGATAAGAATCTGCTTATGTTTATAGCAGCTATCGTTATTATAGTTTTCTTTGTTCCTTATACTGCTTCAGGCTTCAAGGCTGTTGGAACACTGTTTAATTCGCTGTTTGGATTTGATTATCATGTATCTATGATAGTAGGAGCTATTATCATAGTAGGTTACACAGTCATGGGAGGTTTTTTGGCTGTGTCTACTACGGATCTTATTCAAAGCATCGTTATGACTATAGCTCTTATAGTTATAGTATTCTTTGGCATCAGCAAGGCAGGCGGCATATCTAATGTAATGGATAATGCTTCTTCATTGGCTGGATATCTTAGTCTTACAGCTATGCATGATATGGCAACTGGTCAGGCAGTTAAAATGCCTCTGCTTTCTATAGCCTCTACTATGGCCTGGGGTCTTGGCTACTTTGGAATGCCTCACATACTTCTTAGATTCATGGCTATCAAGGAGGAGGACGAGATTAAAACCTCCCGTCGTATTGCTAGTATCTGGGTAGTTATCTCTATGGGCGTAGCGATATTTATCGGTATCATTGGATATGCAGCCTCTAAAAACGGTGCCATTCCTATGTTCACCAGCTCAGCTGAGTCGGAGACCACTATTATTAGCTTCGCTAATTTGCTTTCTCAGTATAATGTCTTTACTGCACTGATAGCAGGTATAGTTTTGGCAGGTATACTGGCCTGCACCATGTCTACTGCTGATTCACAGCTTCTTACAGCTGCTTCAGGAGCTTCACAGAATTTGATGCAGGACTTCTTCAAGATTAAGATGAATCAAAAGCAGTCTATGATGGCTGCGCGAGTAACAGTAGCTATCATTGCTCTTGTTTCGGTATTCCTTGCATGGAATCCTGACAGTTCGGTATTTAAGATTGTATCATTTGCATGGGCTGGTTTTGGAGCTGCCTTTGGTCCTGTTATGTTATTCTCATTGTTCTGGAAGCGTACCACTAAGGCTGGTGCACTTTCTGGAATGATCTGTGGAGCGGTTATGGTATTCGTATGGAAATACCTGATAGCTCCTATGGGAGGAGTGCTTGCTATATATGAGCTTCTTCCAGCATTCGTTATTGCCAGTGTAGTTATTCTGGTGGTTTCACTTTTAACAAAGGCTCCATCAGAGGAAATCGTCAAGGAATTCGAAGAGATTTAAGATGAAAAAAGGAAAATGCGTTTTTAGTATTCTGGCTGTGCTCTCAGCTGGTGTTATATTGAATACAGCTTCAGATCTGGCTACAGCAGCACCTTCGCCTGTTATCCCAAAGGGCTTTTCAGTAAATGGAGTGACTCTATCTGGAAAAACTAGGGAAGAGGCTGAGGTGATCGTAAATGATTATTTTGGCATCTATGATAATGTGGTTTTTACTCTGAATGCTATCGATAAGAGTGTGGAGGTCAATGGTTCTGACTTGGGTCTTCACGCCAGGAATACAGATATTCTGGAGGTTGCATTAAACTACGGTCAGACAGGTAATCCTCTTCAGAAGTATCTGACTGGTAAGGACTTAAAGGCTGGAAGAATAAAGCGTGACTATCAGGTGTACGTGGCTGCAGATTACAGCAAGATTCTGGAATGTCTTTCGAACCTTAGAGATGAGGTCGATATTCAGCCGGTGGACGGTTCGCTGTCGAGAAGTAGTGAGGGCTTTAGCTTTGTACCGGGAGTGGAAGGCTATTCTTTGGATATAAATAAATCTGCGAATGACCTGACACAGTACATCCTAAATGAATGGGATGGAAATAATGCCAGCTTTGAGCTTTCGTTTGATGTACTTCAGCCTAGAGGAACCGCAGAGGAGCTGTCTTCTGTTAAGGAACTGCTGGGAAGCGGAAATACAGATTATTCGACATCAGGTTCGAATCGAAGCGCAAATGTAGCTAATGGAGCCAGGCTTATAAACGGAAAGCTCTTGTATCCGGGAGATGAATTCTCTGTACTGTCTGCGGTGGTTCCTTTTACTGAGAAGAATGGTTATCAGCTGGCTGGAAGCTACGAGGCTGGCAATACAGTTCAGACCTATGGCGGTGGTATTTGCCAGGTTTCTACGACTCTTTACGCGGCTGTCAGAGAGGCTGAGCTTGAGGTGGTTACCAGAGCGGCACATTCTATGAAGGTGTCTTATTCAGAGCCATCCTTGGATGCGGCCATATCTGAAAATGGTGGTAAGGACTTTATCATTAAGAATAATAAGTCATATCCTGTTTATATAGAAGGCTACACTAATAATAAAAAAATATATTTTAATATCTATGGCAAGGAAGAACGCGACCCTGGACACAAGGTTAGCTATGAGTATGAGATACTCGAGGAGATTCCGAAGGAAACCGTTTTTGAGGAGGATCCAAGTCAGGCTATAGGATATGTATCTGTTTCTAACTCAGGCCATGATGGAATGGTGGCCAGATGCTGGAAAATAGTAACAGAGAATGGCGAGGAGACACTTAGAAAAGTATATAATAACAGTAAATACAGCGTTTCCAATCGTGTGGTGGTAGTCGGAACAAAGGGCGATTCCGAGGCGGCTTCCAAGCTTAGACAAGCTATGGCTACGGGGGATGAGGCTACTGTTAAGTCCGTAGCAGCTTCTCTTAAACCGGCAGCACCAGCTAACTAATCATTATAGAGGTTTTTAAATGAATCAGGGTAAGGCGGCGTGGTATATACTAAAGCGCTCCTTAAAAGTAAATAGTAAACAGAATGCAAATATATCCGTAAGCAGTGGTACGGTAGGAGTCAGCAAATGCGTAGATCCCTTTATAGCTACTATAACGGCCTGCAATGATTTGATGGCTAAGGGCGTAAAGCCAGAGGGTGTGAATGCTACCATAATGCTCCCGTTAAATGGCAGAGAGCAAAGAATAAAAGAGATAAAGGCTGACATAGATAGCGCCTGTGCATTTTACGATATAGAGCTGACGGGTGGTCACACTGCTGTAGTGGACGTGGTGACGCAGCCTGTCTGTACGGTGACAGCCTTTGGCAAGGCAAGCACTGAGAGAAAACCAGCCTTACAGGCTAAAGATATAGTGTTAGTAAACTATGCGGCTTTAGGTGGTACGTATGTGTTGGCCTGTGATTATGAGGAGAAGCTGAAAAAACGATTCTCATCCAGAATAATGGATGCGGTTTTTGCGCTAAGAGAGCATTTGGCGATTAAGGATATAGTTAATGACCTTAATATAGCAGGCATTTCTTATATGTCAGATGTGTCAGAGGGCGGCATATTTCAAAGCCTTTGGGAGCTCTCAGAGGTGCTGGAGTGTGGCTTTGAGGTTAAGCTTGGTCAGATACCTCTTTTGCAGGAAACTATAGAGATATGTGATTACTTTGATGTGAATCCATATGAGCTTTTAGGTACGGGTGCAGTACTTTTAGTTTGTGATGAAGGCGAAAGGATTAGGGATGCTATTTCAGATAAGGGTATCCCTGTATCTATAATAGGTAGTATCACTTCGGATAACGACAAGATTATAATAGCTCACGATGAAAAACGTTATCTTGAGTCAAAAAGGGAAGACAGCCTGTATCAGGCTAGAAAGAAGGAAGATAGTAATGAGAGAGAAGATTCTTAATTACATGGAGCATAATGCCAGAATCGAGCTTCATGATTTGGCGATTCTTATCGGTGCTGATGAGGCGACAGTAGTGGCTCAGCTTCAGGCTATGCAGGAGGAGGGTATTATCTGTGGATATAACACCCTTATTAACTGGGAAAAGGCTGGACTTGATAAGGTGACAGCCATGATCGAGGTTAGAGTTACACCTCAGAGAGGCTTAGGCTTTGATACAGTGGCTGAGCGCATTTACAATTATCCTGAGGTAAAGAGTGTTTACCTTATATCAGGCGGTATGGACTTCATGGTTACTCTGGAGGGAAAGACCCTAAGAGAGGTGGCTGAATTTGTAAGCGAAAAGCTTTCAACCATAGAATCAGTTCTGTCTACAAAGACTAACTTTATTCTTAAGAAATACAAGGACCATGGAACCATCATGGCCGAGCAGCACAGAGATGAAAGAGAGATAGTAAGTCCATGAGAAATCCGTTAAATAATGTTATTACCTCCATAGAGCCATCCGGAATTAGAAAGTTCTTTGATATAGTGGCTGAGATGAAGGACGCCATTTCTCTCGGAGTAGGAGAGCCTGATTTCGATACCCCTTGGAAGGTTAGGGATGAGGGAATATACGCTCTTGAGAAGGGTCGTACCTTCTATACCTCGAATGCTGGTCTTAAGGAGCTAAAGATAGAGGTTTGTAATTATCTCAAGCGACGCTTTGGGTTAGAGTATTCATATAATGATGAAATATTCATGACAGTAGGTGGCTCAGAGGCTATAGACGCTGCTATGAGAGCTATGCTGGATCCAGGTGATGAGGTGCTTATCCCACAGCCAGCCTATGTATCGTATGTTCCATGTGCTGTGCTCGCGGGCGCTAAGCCAGTCATAATAAATCTTAAGGCTGAGAATGAGTTTAGACTTACAGCGGATGAGCTTTTAGAGGCTATAACAGATAAGACTAAGCTTTTGGTTCTGCCATTTCCTAATAATCCTACTGGTGCTGTAATGACAAGGGAGGATTTGGAGGCCATAGCCAAGGTTATTATCGAAAAGGATCTCTTTGTGTTAAGCGATGAGATCTACGCAGAGCTTACCTACACTGGCACAGAGCATGTTTCGATAGCTTCTTTGCCTGGGATGATGGAGAGAACTATTGTTATAAATGGTTTTTCGAAGAGCCATGCTATGACGGGCTGGAGACTGGGATATGCCTGTGGTCCGGCTGTGGTTATCGCTCAAATGCTTAAGATTCATCAGTTTGCGATTATGTGTGCCCCTACTGTTTCGCAGTATGCAGCAGTAGTAGCTATCAGGGATTGCGATAGTGAAGTGGCAAATATGCGCGAAACCTACGACAGCAGACGCCGATATGTGCTGGCTCGTTTTAAGGAGATGGGACTACCTTGCTTCGAACCACTGGGAGCATTCTATGCTTTCCCATGTATCTCTAAGTTTGGTATGACTTCTGATGAGTTTGCCAACAGATTTTTAAGGGAAAAGAAGGTAGCTGTAGTGCCAGGAACGGCGTTTGGTGCATGCGGAGAAGGTTTTCTTCGAATATCCTATGCTTATTCGCTAGAATCATTAAAAGAGGCATTAGACAGAATGGCTGAGTTTGTAAAGACATTGGAAGTATGAGTATTATAAAAGCTAGAAAGCTAGTACATGAATACATAAGAAGAGATGATGAGGGCAACGTGGAGGATATCCAGGTTGCTCTTAATGCTATTAACCTAACTGTTGAGCAAGGGGATTTTATAGCGATACTTGGACATAACGGAAGCGGAAAATCCACGCTGGCAAAGCATATAAATGCACTGCTTACTCCTACTGAGGGAGAGATGCAGGTGGATGGCCTGGACACCTTTGACGAGGATAATACGCTGTTAATCAGGCAAAAGGCAGGAATGGTATTTCAAAATCCAGACAACCAGATAGTGGCATCTGTGGTCGAGGAGGATGTGGCCTTTGGACCGGAAAACTTAGGTGTGCCTACTGATGAGATTTGGAAGAGAGTGGAGGGCAGTCTAAGATCTGTCGACATGATAAGGTATAGAGGCGCCAGTCCTAATAAGCTCTCAGGTGGTCAAAAGCAGCGCGTGGCTATAGCTGGTGTCATGGCTATGGAGCCTAAGTGTATTATTTTAGATGAGCCCACAGCTATGCTTGACCCAGACGGTAGAGCGGACATAATCGAGGCAGCACATCTTTTGAACAAGGAAAAGAATATTACGGTTATTTTGATAACCCACTATATGGAAGAGGTAGTGGGCGCTGACTATGTCTATGTGATGGACAGCGGAAATATCGTTATGCAGGGCAAACCAAGAGAGATATTCTCACAGGTGGAGGAACTGGAGAAATACAGGCTAGCAGTTCCGCAGGTGACGCTTTTGGCGCATAAGCTTAGACAGCGTGGTTTGGATTTGCCAGAATGTGTTCTGACAGAAAAAGAACTGGTTCATGCGCTTATGAAGAAGGAGGTGTGATATGGGATTAATACTTGATCATGTGTCTCATATCTATAATGAGGGCACTTCCATTGAAACAGTGGCATTAAATGACGTTTCTCTTCAGATAAATGACGGCGAATTTATAGGTATCATTGGGCATACCGGAAGTGGAAAGTCTACATTAGTTCAGCATTTGAATGGACTTATGAAGGCGACCAGCGGTCATATTTATTGGGATGGTCGTGATATATATGACGATGATTTCGATATGAAGCTTCTTAGAACGATGGTGGGTATGGTATTTCAGTATCCAGAGCATCAGCTTTTTGAGGAGACGGTATTTAAGGATGTATGCTTTGGGCCAAAGAATCAGGGGCTTAATGAAAAAGAAGCGACCCTGCGTGCTTTTGAGGCTCTTGAGCTGGTAGGACTTCCAAGGCAGCATTTTTATAACTCTCCCTTTGAACTCTCGGGAGGTCAGAAAAGGCGTGCGGCTATAGCTGGGGTAATAGCTATGAAGCCTGCAGTATTGATCCTCGATGAGCCAACAGCAGGCTTAGACCCTGCTGGCAGAGATGAGATACTGGGGATGATAAAATCCATTCATGAAAAAAGGAATGATACAGTTATTCTGGTAAGCCATTCTATGGAGGATGTGGCGGATTATGCCGATAGAATAATAGTTATGGACCAAGGCAGACCGATAATGGACGGAACGCCGTCAGAGGTTTTCGCTCATGAGAAGGAACTGGTAGAGGTCGGTCTAGGAGTACCGAAGGTTACTTCTGTGCTTCGTTCTCTTGCAAAGCAGGGCGTGGCTGTGGATACGAGCATCACCACAGTGGATGCTGCAGTGGAAGAAATATTAAGGGTGTTTAAGTAGGACTAGGATTAAATGTTTCGCAATATTACAATAGGTCAGTATTATCCGACAGAATCGGTTATACATGATTTGGATCCAAGAACGAAGCTGTTTGCTACGCTTCTGTATATAGTAGTGCTTTTTTTGTCAAACAATATTCTTTTGATGGCAATAGTCACTGTAGCGCTGGCGCTTGTTATAAGGGCGTCAAAGGTGCCATTCTCCTTTATGGTTAAGGGACTTCGTGGCGTGGTATTCCTTCTTATTATGGTAGGAATAATGAATCTGTTTTTTACCGCAGGTGATCCAGTGTTTACATGGAAATTTATAACCATAACGGATATCGGTTTAAAGAATGCTTTTATGATGTCCTTTAGAATGATGTATCTTATCGTAGGTACCTCAGTGATGACCCTGACGACTACTCCAAATCAGCTTACAGACGGTCTTGAGAAATCATTAGGATGGATGAAGAAGATAGGCGTGCCGGTCCATGAAATAGCGATGATGATGGCTATAGCACTCCGCTTTATACCTATTCTTGTCGAGGAGACTGATAAGATAATGAAGGCCCAGATGGCTAGAGGAGCCGATTTTGAGTCGGGAGGACTGGTTAAGAAGGCAAAGGCTATGATACCGCTTTTAGTTCCGCTTTTTGTGGCTGCATTTAGGAGAGCCAATGATCTGGCACTTGCCATGGAAGCCAGATGCTATAATGGTGGTGATGGAAGAACGAAGATGAAGCCGCTTAAATATGCGTCAGCGGATCAAAGAGCATACATAATAATGTTTTTGTTTTTAGCACTGTTTGTGCTTGTGAAGGTGGTTATATAGTTAGTCAGGGGAATATATGAGGGTAATGCTTGTGGTGGCCTATGATGGGTCAAACTATTGTGGGTGGCAAATACAGCCAAATGCAGTGACGATTGAAGAAAAATTAAATGAAGCATTAACTAATCTGCATGATGAGCCAATAGAGGTGATAGGAGCCAGCAGAACAGATGCTGGAGTTCATTCTTTAGGAAATGTCTGTGTGTATGATACCTCTGCCAGAATGCCTGCAGATAAGGTTTGCTTTGCATTAAACCAGAGGCTTCCAGAGGATATAAAGATCCAAAGCTCCAGAGAGGTGCCAGAGGATTTTCATCCGAGGTATGCATCCTGCAGAAAAACCTACGAGTATAAGATACTAAATAAACGTATGCCAGACCCTACTGTCAGAAAGGATACCTATCATTACTATTATCCACTTGATGTGGAGGCTATGAATCTGGCGGCCAGCTATCTTATAGGAGAGCATGATTTTACATCACTCTCTTCAGTACATGCTCAGGTGAAGCGCAGAATAAGGACGATTTATTCCGCTAGAGTATATAAGGAAGGGGACATAATTCACATAAAGCTTACGGGTAATGGTTTTTTGTATAACATGGTTCGTATTATAGCTGGAACGCTTATACAGGTGGGCAGCGGTGAAAAGAAGCCTGAGGACATGCTTGCTATTCTTAGGGCTAGAGATAGACAGCTGGCTGGTCCTACAGCACCGGCACATGGGCTTACCATGATGGGAATAGAATACGATGACTTAGAGGAATGGGTATAAAATAAGGAGTGTACGATGGGCGAGATTATAAGGGCAACAGGTGCTACAGTTACGGTAGAAAAACTCAGCAAGGATAAAGAGCGTAGAGTAGTAAGTGGATTAAATGGTGATCCATTAAATAATACAAGGCGTATAAATGAGGCTATAAAAGAGGGCGGTACCGTGGAAATTCCAGCAGGTGACTGGTGGATTTATACCCTTGAGATGAAAAGCGATGTAAATATATATCTTGGGAAGGACAGTGTTCTTAGAGCCGCTCCTATGGATTGTGATGCGCCGAATTTCAAGCAAAAGGGTATGGGCGGTTCATATTTAGAGCCTGAGGTGAATCCCTGGGTTGGCTTGCAGGATCATGGACACACTTATTTTGCCAATAGCCTGATATACGGAAAAGATCTTGCAAATATTATGTTTTTTGGTGAGGGCACTATTATAGGAAGCTATACGGATGAAGAGGGCTATACTGAGTATGCCATTTTTGGAGGAGACCCGTATGAGCCTGATGACAGACTGGCAAAGGGTCATCGCGGTCAGTGGTTTGGAAACAAGGGTATAGCACTTGTAGACTGTAAGAATATAGTATTCGAAGGACTGTCTCTTGTGAATTTGGGGCATTTCGCTGTGATAACAGAAGGCTGTGAGAATATTTTGGTAAAGGATATTCTCATAGATACGGTCAGAGATGCACTTGATATAGATTGCTGCAGAGATGTAACGGTTGTTAACTCTAGATTTAATAGCTTGACTGATGACGGTATCGTTTTAAAGGCAAGCTTTGGAGCAGGGCGCTACATGCCGATATTCAACATTTTGATTATGAATGTAGAAGTTTTGGGATACGATGCTGGTTCGGTGTATGCAGGCACCTACACCTGTGATAAAGTTGTGGCTAATGACCATTGTGGACCTACTGGAAGAATAAAGCTTGGAACCGAAGCTACCTGTGGATACGAAAGAGTGACGATTATTAATTCTAAATTTAATAGATGTCGTGGTTTTGCGCTCGAGACCTGTGATGGTCAGCCTTTGAAGGATATCATCTTTGCAAACTGTTTTATGGAGAATGTTTCCAGCTCTCCTATATATCTTAGAACTGGTAACAGGGACAGATTTCCAGTAACTGGTATAAAAAATGATACTTCTTTTCCTTCAAAGGATGATGTTCGTCTGGATCAAGCTAATTGGGTGCTTCCAGCAGATAAGAAGTTTGGTATATATCCAGCCAAGAGATATTCACCTGCTTATAACTTTACGAAGAAGGTGACGGTGGATGGCTGTTCATATTTTAATATAGTTGATCCTGATGAGCCGGTTCGCATAAATGAGAATAACTTTGCTGAGGTGGATGGAAAGTATTTTGCATTAAAGTTTGATGTAGAGAGCCTTAGCTATATTCCTGATCTAAATCATGAGCTTAGAAAAAATGAGTGCATGTTCTACGGAAACGCAGTGGGCGCCGATGACTTTGCAGTGATAGAAAATGTTCTCATAGAGAATGTAAAGGTGGTGGATGCTGATCCAAGGTATCCTATTACCATCATGGGAATGACGTCATCGCCATGTAAGAATGTCACGCTTAAAAATGTAGATGTGACCTATAGAGGTGGCCTAAAGATGGAGCATGCTGTAGAGCAGCGTCAGCTCAATACTCTCTGGGAGTATTCGCAGTGGGGTTCTAAAAAGTCCATGCAGCCACTACCATGGCTAGACAATATTTTCTTCGTGAAGAACGAGGGTTTGCTACCTAGAGTGAAGTGGGATGTAGAAGCCATGGATTATGTGGAAGATCCTTTCAATGTGCCAGAGCTTTCTGATAAGTATCCAGAACCTTCGAACTGGGGTATTTTGCCGGCTTATGGCATATATGCCCGTCATGTGGATGGCTTACATGTAGAAAATACATCGCTTAATTTTGTTATAGAAGATGAAAGACCTGCTATCGTTTTAGATGATGTTATAAATGCTGAATTTGTGCATTGTAATGCGGTTACAGCAAAGGATGTACCGCAGCTGGTAACTGTGACCAATTCCTTTAAACGCCCAACGGGTTTTGAGTATGTGCCTGGCTTCCCATATCATACGACCTATTGTCAGGTAGATACGAAGGATTCTGCGCTTTCTTCTATTATAAATGAAAGAGTGACGTCACCTGCACCGGGTACACCTGCCGATCATATTTATGGCTATCCGACCACAGCCACAAAGGAAAATGGCTATGAATATAAGGTGAAGACTGATGATTATGAGTTGCCTAAGACGGTTTATCGTCCATATTTTCTGATGCCGAGGGAGGTTAAGGCATCTGTAGGTGAGGAGCTTAGCCTCGAGGTGGTAGTTAGAAATCCATATTCGGACAGCATACAGTGTGAGTATAATCCTGATGTTTGGGGAGAGGGTATCTTCCAGGGAGATTATATCGTAGCTCCGCAAGACGCGAAGCTTGTGATTTCTGTTGAAAATTTGCCCAAAGATGCAACCTTTGACGAAAAAAGTCGTGTATTTAAGTGGAAGGTTACAGGAGACGCTGAGCTTACGTTCGTGGCAGATGATGGATGTATTCCTGTAGAACACACTATATATATATCAACAACTGTTGCATAAAATGATTATATGGTGTATTATGTGGCGTAGTACAGTTGACAAGGAGAGAATATATGAATAGCAAAAAGATGAAAAGCTTTATATCGCTTACACTTGCTGCTTTTATGGCATTTTCACTAAGCGGATGTGGAGAAAACACAGATAATACTAATACGACCAAGCCTCAGAGCACATCGAATTCTGTGTCTGTAGGGGAAAAGCCAGTGGAAGTGGCTACGGAGATGGATCCAGATGGTACATATTTTAAGACTGGGTATGTGGATTTTAAGCTTAAGGATATGAATCCAGAGTTTTACAATGTAAAGCCAGCTGGTGATGATTCTATTATTTTCACAGCTTATGATAATGATTATATGAAGTGTGCGCTTTGCGTTTATAATCTGAAGGATAATACTGTTAAGACTATCGTGGAGACAGTTTCAGATTATTCAGATCCACTTTCGCCTACCTCTAATATGGACTCATTTACTGCGGATAAGGAAGGAAATATATATGTATATATGACCGGCTCACAGCTGGATACAGATAATATTCCACCGGAGAAGCTAGACTATTCTAAGTATACTAAGGATGATGTTATCAGGCTTATGACAGGCTGGGGTCAGACTGCCTCGCAGGCTGAGAAGGACCTTGAGCGAGGAATAAAAGAGGGCTGGTATAAGAATTACATGAATGAAAGCGGCGAGATGGATTGGGGAAGATACTATGTATCTAACACGTCTTACGATCTGCCTCATATCGACTATAAGAAGCTCCAAAAGTATGATAAGTCAGGTGAACTTATTTATGAGGTATCTGATTTTAATATTTTAGGTGACAATGCTAACAGCGCTGAGAGTAATTCATATATATCCTCTATGACCGCTACAGCTGATGGCAGACTTGTGTTCGCTGTGGAAACCTACTTCTGGGGAATGCCGGCTGTACGTGATGGTGAAGCTGGTGAAGATGCTATTTATGATGACTTTATGAGCAATGAGCAGCATAAGTTCGTCGTAGTGAGCAAGGATGGCGCTGTTGAAAAAGAAATACCATGGGAAGGAAACTATATTAATGGTGTTTATACCTTAAACGATGGTTCTATCGGTATATCTTATTATGATAATGAAAAGAATGATGGGATGGGTGGCTATGCGCTCTCTGTACTTGATTTAGATAAGGGAAGCGCAGAGGCGAAGTTTGAGATCCCATTCGATTACTTCGATAAATTTGTGGGACTTTCAGGAGATGACTACCTTTTAGGCTACAATAGCAAGATGTATAAGGTAAATGTAGCTACAGGTGAGAAGGAAGAGTATATTAACTGGCTCGACTGCGATATTAATGGAAATAATGTCCAGACAGTGCTTCCGCTTTCTGATGGAAGATACTTTGCTGCTACTTCGTTCTATGACTATGCAAAGCAGGAGAGCGGTTATGAGAGCGTTTATCTGACTCAGATACCATTCTCAGAGGTGCCTAAGAAGGAATATATAAATCTGGTATGTACCTACACAGACGATATGATGGCTCAGTATGTTATCAAGTATAACAAGTCATCTGACAAGTACCGTATCAGAATCACTCCATTTGAGTATGATTATAATTCTGAGGTGGATTATACAGACCAGTTAAACAGCTTTATGACAGCTATGGTCTCAGATAACTCAATAGATATTATAGTATCTGATGATACTTCTGTTTATTCTACTATGAGTAATCTTTCAAGAAAGGGACTTCTTGTAGATCTTTCACAGTATATGACTGGCTCAGTTAAGAAGGATGACTTTATACCTAGCGTATTAAAGGCCTTCTCACAGGGAGACAAGGTGTTTGCTTTGCCAGTAAGTGTAAATCCATACGTCTTAGCTGGAAGAGCAGATATGGTAGGTGATAAGCCAAATTGGAGCCTGGACGATGCACTTGCAGCTGTTAAAAAACGTGGCTCTGATGTTCAGATTCTGGCATATACCAGCAGAAGTGATGTGCTTAACAGCATGATAAGCCTAAACTATCAGAGCTTTATCGATGAGAATAATAAGTGTCATTTCGATAATGGTGATCTGGAAAAGATATTGGAGTTCTCTAAGGAGTTCCCAGAAGAGATAAACTATGAGAATTATACCGATGAGATGAACTTGCTTCGGGATAAGAAGCTTATGCTTATTGGAACTGCTTTAAATGACATGAGCCAGATTCAGCTCTATGAATCAGTGACTGGGGCTAAGTTCGCATTTGTTGGCTATCCTTCTACTACCGGAAACGGCGCTATGCTTTCATTTGGAAATATGCTTGCCATTACAAAGAACTGTAAGGCACCAGACGAGGCTTGGAAGTTTATAGAACAGTATTTCTCTGGTGATGTGGGGGCATATAACTACTATGGCGGTTATCCTACTGTTAAAAAGCAGTTCGAAACTACGATAGCAAAGAGACTTGAGGAACAGTCAAATGGTGGATACTCTTACGGCTATAATGATTTTATGGTAGAGGTTAAGCCACTTACTAAGGAAGATATGGATTTCATCAAGGATATGATCTATAACAGCACCGGTATATCTAATGCAGTATCCAATGATGTTTTGGGAATCATATTAGAAGAGGCTGGTGCATACTTTAGTGATCAGAAGAGCGTGGATGAAGTAGTTAATATTATTCAGAGCCGAGTATCAATTAAATTAAGTGAGCAGGAATAAAATTAAAAAGAAATTTAATAAACGCGACTTCAAGCAGGCTATGGTGACAGGAGTATTCCTGTCACCTAGTCTTATAGGTGTTTTATTGTTTTTTATAGTTCCGTTTCTGGTGGTGATTTATTTTTCGTTCATAGAGAACACAGTCACATATAATTGGGTGGGACTTGCCAATTATAAGAAGCTGGCAGGAAATGATGCGTTTAATCTGGCAGTAAAGAATACTGTTAGATTCACTTTGATGTCCGTCCCTGCGGCGGTGATTATAGGACTTATTCTTGCGCTTGTTCTGGATGTAGATATTCCAGGCCGTTCATATTTGAGAAGTGCTTTTTTGACACCACTCATGGTTCCTATCGCATCGGTAGTTTTGATTTTTAGAGTTCTTTTTGATTACAACGGTGTAGTTAATAATTTTATCGTAGCTCATGGCGGTGTTCAGACTGATTTTTTAAAGAGTCAGTATGGTCTTTGGGTCATAACTATTATGTATCTTTGGAAGAATCTGGGCTACAATATGATTCTTTTTTTGTCAGCACTTGGAAATGTGCCGGATGATGTAATAGAATCAGCGAACTTAGATGGGGCATCGAAGCTTAGAATATTTTTCTCGATAAAGATGATTTATTTAAGCCCAATGCTGGTATTTACCACACTGCTCTCCATGATAAATTCATTTAAGATATTCAGAGAAATCTATTTAATGACTGGCGAATACCCATATGAGTCACTGTATCTTTTACAGCATTATATGAATAATACCTTTGCATCGGCTGATTATCAGAAGCTTTCCACGGGTGCGATATATATGTCCCTTGTAGTAGTGGTTATAGTGGGGCTTATGATGCTGGTTGAAAATCATTTTGGAAAGGACATCGAAGAATGAAAAAGAAGTCTTTTCTCAGATGGATCATATTTATATTTGCGGTAGCGACAGCGCTCATCTTTATAACACCGGTTGTGCTGACATTTACGAATTCGCTTATGGCGCAGTCTGAGATAAACTCGAACTATGGCGTGATATTCGCGAAAAATGCAGCAGGCGGAAAGATTTATATGTCAAAGACTGTAAATCTCAAGTTTATACCGGACATGGTGGATTTTTATCAATATAAGACCGTGCTGCTCTCAAGCCCTGATTATCTTTTAAAGTTTTGGAATTCGGTTATTCTGGTGGCACCGATAGTTATTTTTCAGCTTATAGTAGCCGTGTTTGCAGGCTATGGCTTTGCCAGAGCCAAGGGGAAAATGCTTGGGCTGGTATTTTTCATGTATATCATTCTGATGATGATGCCTTATCAGGTAACCCTAGTACCGAACTATTTTGTGCTTAAGTGGATGAAGCTTTTGGATACAAACTGGTCCATTTGGCTGCCAGGTATTTTTTCACCGTTTTCAGTGTATCTGATAACAAAGTATATGCGAAGAATACCAAAGGCGCTTATAGAGGCTGCTAAGATAGATGGAGCAGGCGAATGGAAGATATTTTTTAGAGTTTGCCTGCCTATTAGTAGAGCTATTATAACCAGCTGTGCTATATTAGTATTCATAGATTATTGGAATATGGTGGAACAGCCCTTGCTGTTTTTTAGTGACAGTGCGAAGTACCCGCTGTCGATATATTTGGCGAAGATAAATTCAGGCGAGGTAGGTCTTGCCTTTGCCGTGGCAGCTATATACATGGTGCCATGTCTTTTGATTTTCCTTTACGGAGAAGAACAACTCGTAGAGGGAATAGCTTATCAGGGTAGTGTGAAAGGATAAGAAAATGGAGCATAAGAGTACTAGAAAAGACAGAATAAAGAATGTGACGATACTGTTTCTTAGTGTCATGCTTGTTTTGACGCTGTTTTCTAATACTATCATGAACAGGAATCTGGTTCAGGTGTCTACGCAGGCAGTTACCGAGGAGGAGCTAACGACTAAGGTTCGAGGAAATGGTACTGCTACAGCGCAGGAGACATACGAGGTTTCTATAGAAAAGAAGAGAAAGATTCTTACGATGGATGTTCGTACAGGACAGACCGTTAAGACAGGAGATCTTTTGTTCACGCTTGAGGAAGTGGATTCTGAGGAAGTGGCTACTAAGAAAGAAGCTCTTGAGTCAGCTAGACGCTCATATGAGTCCGCTGTTTTGACCTCTGGAATTACGGTGGAGGAGAGAAAGGCTATCGAAGGAGCTTCCATTGGGTCTTTGACGAAGAGACAGAATTCTTTGAGTGATTTACAGGAAAGATATGATATTGCCCAGATGGCGTATAATGATTTGACTGAACAGCTGACAAATATATCAGATCAGATAAAAGATTCCACTAGCTTTGATATGACTATTACCTCGTTAAATCATTCGATAGACGTTTTGAATCGACAGAAGGATAATTTACTTGCTGCAGATAAGGATGCGGATGTTTCGGCTATAGATTCTCAGATTCGTGAGATTAATGGGCAGATAAACGATATTACATACTGGAATACTATGCAAGGTTACTCCAGCACACATGTTATAAATGTCGATACTTCCTCCTTAAAGAGTGCTATCGCAGCTGCTAAAAAAGAGATGGATAATGCTAAAAAGGAGCTTGATAGACTTGTGGCGCTTCAGGGAAGTCAGCTTTCACTTCTGGCTGACTACCAGGCTCTGTTAAAGGCTCAGGAGGAGTATGAAAAGGCAAAGGGAACTTCTCAGGGTGATACTGATGTGAAGGCTAAGATAAGTGGTACTATCGTGGAGATAAACTATACTGCAGGTAACTCAGTATCTCCAGATCAGACTATTATGACTATTCAGCCAGAGAATAAGCTGGCTACGCTCAGCTTCTCTATCACTGGAAAGCAGGCGACCAGAATAAAGCCAGGTGATCCGGCCGAGGTACTAAATAACTGGTCTGGCGATGATGTGACAGCCAGGGTAGTGTCTGTAAAGCGTGAGGCGCAGGGTGGCGACAAATATTCCGTTGTCTGTGAGATGGGTGGAAATGGCGTAGTTATAGGAAATAGCTATACTCTTTCTATTGGCTCTCAGTCATCTAGATATGATCTCGTGGTACCTAGCAGTACTATAAAGACTGATAATAATGGCTCTTTTGTTCTTACTATTACATCTAAGAGTACGCCTCTTGGAAACAGATATTATGCGACCAGAGTGCCTGTAGAGGTGCTTACCTCAGATGATACGAAGAGTGCTGTGGTGGGCTCTCTTACCACTGCTGACTATGTTATAACTACCACTACTAAGCCTGTAGCTGATGGCGATCAGGTGAGACTTTCTGAGTAATATGGGGTCTGAGCTTTGGAAAAAAGTAATTAAATATTTGAAATGGGCAGTTCTTTTGGTGTGCTTGATAGCGATTATAGTTTTGGAGCTTGTGTCGCGAAGCCTTGCAGAGGAGCTGTATTCTCAGAATGCGGCCTATTATTGGGATAGTGAAGGAAACTATCTTCAAATGTCCGCATTTCTTTCTGATGAGGCAAAATTTGTCGGGGATAATAATGACTTCATGCATCTAAGGTTTGAGCTGATGAAGGTGTTAGATGAGGCAAGCTTTAAGGTGGAGGAGAATACAAAGGGTCTGATAGCGATGGCTTTTTCTGGAAGATCTGCGATAGAGCTTAGCTCAAAAAGAGCCCAGACAAAGGCTATGGCGTATGGCGTGTATGGTGATTTCTTCACGTTTCATCCGATGCAGCTGTTAAGCGGATCTTTTTTTGACAATGACAGTGATGTAAATCGTGATGGAGTAGTCATAGATGAGAATACAGCCTGGCAGCTCTTCGGTGCGACACAGGTGGAGGGACAGCTTTTTAACATAGGAGAGCGTACATTTACGGTTCGCGGCGTCGTGAAGGCCGATGAAGGTCTGTTCATGGACAAGGTATTAGATACTAATTGTAATATTTACATGTCTATGGAGGCGCTGCGCGAGGTTTTAGGTCAGGGAAATCTTTATACAAACTGTATCGAGCTTATTATGCCAAATCCAGTTAAGACCTTTGCTATGTCTAATTTCGACCAGGTGTTGTCCTCTAATATGGGTCTGAATGTGGCTTCCTATGAGATAGTAAAGAATACCGGAAGGTTTTCGCTGTCGGACAGAATGACTCTGCTAAAGGCCTATCCGTTTAGTACCATGAATGTGAAAAGTGTCGTATATCCATATTGGGAGAATCGTGCCAGAGGCTATGAGCAAATAGTGCTTTTGATTTTTATGTTTCAGCTCCTTTTGGCGATATACCCGGTGATAATGCTATTTGTTTATGGACGAAGGCTGCTCGACTGGCTGGGTGAATGGTACTGGACCGTAAAATATAATGTAAAGGATTGGGTGGAAGATAAACTGCACCTATAATATCTACTATATATTGTGCCGATATAAGCTGTAAGGCCAAGGACAGGCAAACAGCTTCAGGGATGATAACTTCTTACTAGATATAAGAGGCTAGCATGGTTATCGCACATAATATGCAGGCAATGAACGCCAGCAGACAATATAATATTGTTTCGGATTCAAAGGCAAAGTCTACAGAAAAGCTTTCCAGTGGATATAAGATTAACCGTGCAGCAGATGATGCAGCAGGGCTTTCTATCAGTGAAAAGATGAGACATCAGATAAGAGGTCTTAATCGAGGTGCTGCCAATATTCAGGATGGAATAAGTGTGGTGCAGATCGCAGATGGAGCATTGGCAGAGGTAAACGAAATGCTTCATCGTATGACAGAGCTATCTGTACAGTCGGCAAATGGAACTAATTCATCCACTGATAGAATGGCAATACAGGATGAAATAAACGAGATTATACGGGAAATTGACAGAATACATACTACGACTGAGTTTAATGAGATGCCGCTTTTCGATGGTATGGATGAAACCACTGGCACCGGCGAAAAACTGACAAAGCTTATAACAACGAATGGAAACTCTGGCAAAATGGATGTGGCGTTTAATTATAAAGGAAGTACTGTAGGGTCTTCTACGCTGGATTTTTCTAATATAAATGCTAATAATATATCTATGATTTATGGAAAAGGTTTTTCGTTTACCTGTGCTCAGGGGTGTGCAGAGAGTTTTGAATTTACCTTTCAAAATGGTGGTAGTAGCAGTTTAAAACAAACTTCTTTGGGTGGCAGCAGATATAGGAATGAATATACCATAGATATAAGTGGATGCAACACAGGAGAGGATGTAGCAAAGACATTATGGGAGTATATTTCGACAAACAGACCAACCGTAGATGGTGGACAGATATCAGATGTAGATTATTTAAAGGTAGGGCATGCGAATGGCTTACACTATGATTTGGCAAACCCAGCTAAATTGACAGTGTTTTCGTTAGATAGGGGTACGAGTAACTCTGGTAAAGTAGATTGCTCAGGTCTTGATAAAGAAGCGGGTAAAGTTAAAAATTTTTGGATACATTGCTCAGGAAATTCAACAGATGGCTTATCCATTGAAATAGAGCGTATGAACGCTGAATATATAGGAATAGATGGTGTGGATGTATCTACACAGGATGGTGCGTTAAGTGCTATAGATATGATAAGCGATGCCTCGTCGATGGTAAGTGGTATGCGAGGTAGGTTAGGTGCGTATCAAAATCGATTAGAGCACTCGTATAATAATAACACAAACACATCCGAGAATACTCAGGCTGGTGAATCACGACTTCGTGATACAGATATGGCAGATGAGATGGTTAGGTATTCGAAAGCGAATATCTTAGAACAGGTAGGTCAGTCTATGATTGCACAGGCGAATCAAAGTACGCAGGGTGTTCTTTCACTTTTGCAGTAGGATAGCAGAATTTGCCTTTTGTCCGTATGTTTTGTATAATGCATTTGTTTGGTGTGTAGATTGGAGACATTATGAAAATTAAAACAGTTAATAATACAGAAGAATTCTTTAAGACAATAGATAGCTGTGAGGGAACAGTAGAGCTTATCACAGCCGAGGGTGACAGGCTGAATTTAAAGAGTAAGCTTTCACAGTTTTTGTCACTTGCTAACATTTTCGCATTGGATAGCGATATCCCAGGGCTGGAGCTCATCGCCTATGAGCCAGAGGATGTGGTTAAGCTGTCAGCATTTTTAGAAGCACAGGAATAGATATGAGTGAGAATATTACTAACAACGATGACTTTAAAGAGGTTCCAGAGGTTTCTATAGAAGATTCAGATACCTCAAAGAACGTCACTCAGGGTGATACAGAGAAGAAGGATGAACCGGTAGGCTTTTGCTACATTTGCCGCAGGAATGGCAAAGACTGTGGACATTTGACGAATTTGCCGGGAGGCTTTTCTATCTGTGATGACTGCATGCAGAAGACCTTTGACAGTATGAATAACATGGGCTTCGGCGGCGGTGACGGCGGTATGATAAAGCTTGACCCAAAGCAGATAAGCAATGTAAGCTTTTTAGATTTAAGCAGCCTGGGCGGACTGGGAGGTTCACTTTTCGGCGGACCTAAGATAAAGCCAAAGCCTAAAAAGGAAAAGGAGGCTGATGAGAATAAGGTTCCACCAGCCATAGATATAAATAATATTATTCCGCCACATGCTATTAAGGCGAAGCTAGATGATTTCGTGGTAGGTCAGGATCATGCTAAGAAGGTAATTTCTGTAGCGGTTTATAATCACTACAAGCGTGTAGCCACTGGCACGATGGATGATATCGAGATAGAAAAGTCGAATATTCTGATGCTTGGACCTACAGGTAGTGGAAAGACATATTTAGTTCGCACTTTAGCAAGACTTTTGGATGTGCCGCTTGCTATCACCGATGCGACCAGTCTTACAGAGGCAGGCTACATAGGTGATGATATAGAGTCTGTAGTTAGCAAGCTTTTGGCGGCTGCCGATAATGATGTGGAGCGCTGCGAACACGGAATCATATTTATCGACGAAATAGATAAGCTCGCGAAGAAAAAGAATGCGAATCAGCGTGATGTTTCAGGCGAATCAGTGCAGCAGGGCATGCTAAAGCTTTTAGAGGGCTCTGATGTGGAGGTGCCAGTGGGTGCATCCTCTAAGAATGCCATGGTTCCTACCACTACCATAAATACGAAGAATATTCTTTTCATCTGTGGTGGAGCATTCCCACATTTGGAGGATATTATAAAGGCGAGACTGACTAAAACCTCTTCTATGGGCTTTATGGCGGAGCTCAAGGATAAATATGATAAGGATCCTAATATTCTCTCAAAGGTTACCACAGAGGATTTAAGAGATTTTGGTATGATACCAGAGTTTATCGGTCGACTTCCGGTCATTTGCTGCCTAGAATCTTTGGACGAAGATATGATGGTTCGTATCTTAACTGAGCCTAAGAATGCTATTTTAAAGCAGTACCAAAAGCTACTAGAGCTGGATGAGGTAAAGCTTGAGTTCGAGGATGATGCGCTTCGTGCGATAGCTAAGCAGGCCTGCGAACGTGAACTCGGCGCAAGAGCCCTAAGAGCTATCATTGAAGAATTCATGCTTGATATCATGTATGAGATTCCTAAGGATGATAATATTGGCCAGGTTATTATCACAGCGGATTATATCGAGAAAAAGGGTGGCCCTAGAATAATTAATAGAGTGTAATATGGTTTTACAAAGCTTCCTGCTCGTGAGAGTGGGAAGCTTTTTACTTCTGTGACTCGTAGTTTACTCACATGTAGTCATTGGCTAACCCAGATGCGTGGTATGCCTACATGTAGTGTCCGGCTAGCCCTGACTCGTGGTCTTAATATCCTACTTGCTCTCTCAAGACCAAAAATCGACGATTTTCGCCATGTTTTGGTCTCGTGGCAGCAAATTCAGAATTGAGACCAAAAAGTTCACGAAAACACCCCAAAATGGCCCGCTTTTGGTCATAAATCGTGTGCTCGGGAAATTAAGACCAAAGCTCTGGGACATCCGCAAAATGGGCGGTTAGCAGAAGCATCCAAAGCTCGAAATCCTGAGATACACTCAAACACAGTATATAGTGCAATATAAGTGACTAAACACTAAAATTTTAAAATTCTCAAATGCTTCATATGAATTTGTTTGACAATTCTTATTGCAGGTGTTAGAGTTAAATAGACTAAATGGATTTTTATACCCTGAATTCATGGAAGAAAGGAGGGGAGTCTGTATGGCACGCATAGATGCTGCGTATAATTATTTCTTATCTACATATGGAAAAGACTTAGGTACCAAGTATGAATCGCACAAGAAGAGCGAGCTGCGTGATACTTATAATTCCATACTCAAAATTAATAAGGATTCCCCACTTTACAAGATTACACAGACGGGTGATGTGGCGAAGTTTGCCATTGATATAAAGGAAAGTGCCAATGAGATGCATCGTCAGGTTATGTCTCTTGGCGGTGATGGAGAGGATGCATCCTCTCTTCTAAGGACACGTGTAGCTTCTTCTTCAGATGAAAAAATAGTCGATGCTAAATATGTAGGCAATAATCCAGACCAGGAAGGCTTTACAGTTCAGGTAGATAAGCTTGCAAAACCGCAGATTAACACCGGCTCATTTTTGTCTCCTATGGGTCGCTCATTTGAGGCTGGTTCGTATAGCTTTGATTTAGATACGCATGCTGGCTCGTATGAATTCCAGTTTAATGTAAACGAGGGTGATACTAACCTTGAGGTTCAGCAGAGAGTAGCCCGACTTATAAATTCATCTGATGTGGGTATAAATGCAGAGGTCCTTACGAACGAAAAGAACCAGACAGCTCTTTCGCTTACATCTAGACAGACTGGTTTGGCTGAAGGCGAGGAATTCCTGTTTAATATTTCATCTTCCACCTCATGGCGAGAGCTTATGACTCTAGGCATAGGAAATATTACACAGCCAGCGAGCAATTCGCACTTCTTTTTGAACGGTAAGGAGCGCAGCTCATTATCGAATACATTTACTATTAATAAGTCATTTGAACTTACGCTAAAGGGCGAATCTTCGGATCCAGTAAGCATAGGATTTAAGGCTGATGCCGAGGCTGTGGCTGATGGTCTTGAAAGACTTATTAATTCGTATAACGGAATGGTCGCAGTCGGTAGTAAATACTCTGAAGCCCATTCAAACAATAGGCTTTTGAATGATGTTACCGCGATAGCTAAGTCTATGAGCTCGATTCTTGAAGCTATAGGTGTCACTGCTGATTCAAATGGCATGCTGAAGCTGGATAGAGGTAAGCTGACAGATAAGCTTTCTAAGGATGATGAAAAAGAAGGCTTTAAAACAATAAATAAGTTTAAGGATGCTCTAAAGCGTCAGTCGAAGCGAGCATCTCTAAACCCTATGAGTTATGTGAACAAAGTTATTGTAGAATATAAGAATCCAGGTCATACCCTAAATCATCCATATGCCCCTAGCGCATATGCTGGTATGCTCGTGGATACAGCGTTGTAAGAATATGAATTATATTGAAAAAACTATTTGTGTAGAAGAAGGTCTTGAGGCTAAATTTTCGATTTACCTCCAGTCCTATAGTAATGATTTATATATAAAGGAACGCCCGATGGTGCTAATTCTTCCAGGCGGAGGTTATTCTCATACCTCTGAAAGAGAAGCTGAGCCATTTGCATTTGCGTGGTTGGCTGCAGGTTATCATGCAGCAGTTATACACTATAGCGTTACCACTCGAAATGAGGATGTGAAATATCCATCACACCTTTATCAGATAGGTGCAGCGATGGCTATGATACGTGAGCATGCTAAGGAATGGAATGTCATCTGTGATAAGATTTTAGTTCAGGGTTTTTCGGCGGGTGGTCATTTGGCTGCCAGCTTTGGTATCATGTGGAACCGTGGCTTTATAGCAGAAAAGCTCGGTGTATCTAATGAAACCTTAAAACCTAATGCACTTTTGCTTTGCTATCCAGTTATCACATCAGGACCATTTGCACATAGGGGCTCCTTTGAACATTTGCTGAAGGATGATTATGATGGATTAGTCGACGAAATGTCGCTTGAGAATCAGGATTTATCAGATATGCCGCCATCATTCTTATGGACAACAGATGGTGATAAGGCAGTACCTGCAGAGAATTCGCTTATGATGGCACTTGCCATGAGAAAGGCAGGCATTCCTCTTGAGCTTCACATGTTCAGACGAGGAAACCACGGCCTAGGGCTGGCCAATGAACTGACCTTAAGTAATTATCAGTCAGAAAATGAGCCAACCGTTGCCCCTTGGTTTGAACTTGCAGCCACATGGATTAAGACTCTGTGGAGCGAGGAAGTCTAATTCTAAACATATAGTCTAAGCTGGCTAGGAACACATTCCACTGTGAACTGGTCAGCTTTTCTTTTGGCTTCGCCATCGGTGTGAACCCACAAAGGCTCCGAAAGCGTGACCTTAAGCTTTTTACATGAATTCATGTATATTCCAGTGTTTCCAACATGCTTTCCTTTGAATGCGCTAGGCATTATTTTTATTATTTTAGCTGGCTTTATACTCGCTGCTGTGCAAAGATGAAGCAAGCCATCATGTCCAGTCGCTTCTGGACAAAACATAAAGCCACCGCCCTCGTATCTGTGTACCATGGCGGCATTGAATATCATTTGACTATATTCAAAGGTATTAGTTGCATTCTCTTCTTCGTCAAACAATTCAAGCTTTATGCTGCCTTTGCCGGATTGCAAAATTTCTTTAAGCGCTATACCAAGGTAAGTAAGCTTTCCAAGCCCGATTCGGTTAAATACATCCTTTATCTTAGAATTCATAGCCTCTGCACATACTGCAGCGTCAAAGCCCACGCCGCACCCTACTGCGTAGAGCCTTTGTTCACCATCGCTATATGTAAGCTTTCCAATGTCGAAAACCATTGGTTCACAGGCGTTTATTATGTTCTCTATCGCCTGTGATGGGTCTGTAGAAATATTAAGATCTCTGGCTAAATCGTTGCTTGAACCAGTGGGAATGTATCCAAAGGTTACCTTGGCAAAGTCAGACACGCCCTGCAGGGCTTCATTAAACGTGCCGTCGCCGCCCAGGATTATAACCTCATGATGCTTTCCATCTGCGGTTATTCTTTCCAGAATATTTTTCACATCACCAGCGGCGGTGGAAATATGTTCATTATATTCTATCTTTTTCTTATCTAAAATTTCCTTTACAACGCACCAAAGTCTGGCACCTTTGCCAGACTTTGATGCAGGATTTATAACTATTTCGTACATACTATTTAGTCAACCTGTTCCTCTTTTTTAGTTTCGTTACTTCCGTTTGCAACCTTTCCACCCAGAAAACCTGCAAGTACCGCTGAAAGATCTACTCCAGTAGACTCCTTTAAGCCATCTGTTACCTGTACTACAGTGCCCATGATATCCTTCATAAGCTTAGCAGAATTTCCATCACCGTACATAGTGATCTTGTCCACATTGCTAAGAGGTGTAGCTGCATTCTTAACTACATCTGGAAGAACCTTGAAGTACATTTCAAGTACTGCAGCCTCACCCATCTTAGTCATAGCTTCAGCCTTTTTCTCTATACCTTCCGCTTCGGCTACAGCCTTTGCTCTAATAGCCTCAGCCTCGGCAAGTCCACGGGTTCTAATACCTTCAGCTTCCTGTTCCATAGAGAATTTCTTTGCTTCAGCCTGAGCCTTGAGTGCTTCAGCTTCCTTTTCTGTTTCGAACTTTCTCGCTTCAGCCTCACGCTGCCTCTCATAAAGCTGCGCATCTGCAAGCTGCTGCTTTGCAAACCTGTCAGCCTCGGCCTTTTTCTTAATCTGCGCATCCAGAGCCTGCTCCATAACCTCGGCTTCCTTCTGCTTTAACATGATTTCCTTTTCCTGCTTCGCGATATTTGCGTTAGCAGTGGTTATTTCGACAGTCTTACGCTGTTCCTCTTCCTGGATACGGTATGCTGCATCAGCCTCAGCCTGCTTAATATCAGCATCCTTTTTCAGCTCAGCCTTTTGGATAGAGAGCTCATTTTGCTTCTTAGCTATCTCAGACTCTGCGTTTACTTCAGCCTCATTGGCCTCCTTTTTAGCATTCGCTTGAGCTTTGGCGATTTCCTTCTCGCTCTCGGCTCGTGAGATGGCAGCATTTTTCTGAATCTTTACGATATTATCTACACCGAGATTCTCTATTACTCCATTTCCATCGACAAAGTTTTGCACATTAAAGCTTATGATGTCAAGACCCATGGCTGCAAGATCCGGCTCAGCGTTCTCCTTTACAAGAAAGGCAAATTTCTGTCGGTCTGAAACCATTTCCTCCAATGCCATCTTACCAACGATTTCACGAACATTACCCTCGAGAACTTCTCTTGCTACATGGCCAATGTACTCAGAATCCTTATTCAAAAAGTTTTGTGCAGCCAGCTTAAGTCGTTCCTCGTTGTCACTAATCTTTACGTTTACAGTTGCATCTACATTGATATTTATGTAGTCTGCGGTAGGCACTGCATTTGATGTCTTAACATCGATAGGAATAAGCTGAAGATTCAGCGCATCCTTTCTCTCTAAAAACGGAATCTTTATTCCGGCCTTTCCGATTAAAACCTTAGGATTCTTTCGAAGTCCCGAGATGATAATCGCGGTGTCTGGCGATGCTTTGACATAACCTGCGATGAAGATTATCAGCAAAAGCGCCAAAATAATAATAACAGCAATTGTAAATCCCATAGCGTCTCCTTCCTCTTTTAGCTATATGATAAAAAATAGAACACCTTTTTATTTCTGTACATCAGTATCTATATTGAGTTTCATTTGCCATTTCGTATTTGATGTTTTAGATTATATAGGATTTTGTGTGCTTATAACATCCATAAATCAGCAAAATAAGTGCAAATTTTTTCTGATTTTAGGAATTAGGGCTGTTTTTAGCTTTTAGTTTATTTATGGTTAGCCCAGACTTGTGGTTTTCGCATACATGTGATGTATCGGCTAGCCCTGGCTGTTGGTCTTAATTTCATTAACACTCAATTTATGGCCAAAAACGAGCCATTTTGGGGTGTTTTCGTGAAATTTTTGGTCTCAATTCTGAATTTGTTGCTACAAGACCAAAAAATGGCGAAAAACGCCGATTTTTGGTCTTGGGAGCCCAAGTAGCTTATTAAGACCACGAGTCAGGGCTAGAGGACATGTGGCGGGGAGTTATAAAAAACGAGGCAGTAAGAGCGAGGCAGTAAAAGCGGGGCAGTCAAAGAGAAACGACCTTGCGAAGAGGAGAAGTTTGATGTATCATAGAGATAACTTTTTTCTTTATTTTGAGAGGCTAATATATGGTAAATTATAATCCAATAACTGTGAATAATTCTACTGAACATCGTTTCATAACTATAGGCGAGATAATGCTTCGTCTGACACCTCCGAACTATGAGAAAATCCGTATGGCCAGCACCTTTGAGGCCAGCTACGGTGGTTCAGAGGCGAACATCGCACTTGCTTTGGCTAACCTGGGCGTGGATTCATCATTCTTTTCAGTAGTTCCTAATAACTCTATAGGTAAGTCTGCTGTCAGAATGCTTCGTTCAAATGATGTGCACTGCACACCTATGATTCTTTCCACACCGGAGGAGACACCTACACATCGTCTTGGAAGCTATTATCTGGAAAGCGGATACGGAATTCGTCCTTCCAAGGTAATATATGATAGAAAGCATTCGGCATTTGCTGAGTATGATTTTTCTAAGGTGGATATAGAGGCTCTTTTGGAGGGCTACACCTGGCTTCATCTTAGCGGTATCACACCAGCACTCAGCGACAGCTGCGCGAAGCTTATATTAGACTGCCTTAAGGTGGCGAAGGAAAAGGGTATCACAGTCAGCTTTGATGGAAACTTCAGAAGTAAGCTTTGGACCTGGGAGGAGGCAAGAAACTTCTGCACGAAGTGCCTTCCTTATGTGGACGTGCTCTTTGGAATCGAGCCTTATAATCTGTACAAGGATGATGAGGATCCATCTAAGGGCGATGTAAAGGACGGCGTTCCGCTTCAGCCTAGCTATGAGCAGCAGGATGAAATATTCCAGGCCTTTGTAGCTAAGTACCCTAACATCAAATGCATTGCAAGACATGTGCGCTATGCTCATTCAGGTTCTGAGAACAGCTTAAAGGCTTATCTTTGGTATGAGGATCACACCTTTGAATCTAAGCTTTTCACCTTTAATATTCTGGATAGAGTAGGTGGTGGAGATGCTTTTGCTTCAGGTCTTATCTATGCGATGATGCACGGCTATAAGCCTATGGATATGGCGAATTTCGCGGTGGCAAGCTCAGTTATAAAGCATACCATACGCGGAGATGCAAACATCACCGATGATGTGGACAGCATTAAGAACCTCATGAATATGAATTACGATATCAAGAGATAATATGAAAAGATTTAAGCTATTAGCCCTAGTTTTAGGGCTAATTATGATTTTAGCCGGATGTGGAGCACTGACAGGAGGGCTAAAGGACGGCGAGTATACCGCCAGTGTTTCCATGAACGGTGGTACTGGAAAGGCCTATATAGAAAATACCTGTCACGTGGTTATAAAAGAGGGCAAGGCTATGGCTACCATAGTCTGGAGCTCTAAGAACTATGATTACATGGTGGTCGATGGGCAGAAGCTTCTAAATGAAGCAAATGCAGGTGAGCCTTCTCAGTTTACAATACCTGTAAAGGATTTTGATAAAGAGTTTAAGGTCATAGCTGATACGGTGGCTATGAGTACGCCACATGAGATAGAATACACTATAAAGATAAGCCTGAAGGACAGCGTTTCGTGGCAGGATCTAAACTTTGAAAAAAGTGAGGAGACCAAGACCCAATATGCTACTTTATTTAAAATCGAAAAGAGCGGCCCAGAGTTTACACTGATCACGATCGCTGATGGCGGTCGTTTTTTGCTTGTAGATGAAAGCATAAAGGTCCCAAAGGATTTGCCGGAGGATGTCACTCTGATAAGGACGCCATTAAAGAATGTATACTGTGCGGCATCATCTTCCTTTGATCCAATAGTTAAGGTGGGCGCAATAGACAGCGTTAGGTTCTCTGGAATAAAGGCTGAGGATTTATACATAGAAGAAGCAAAAGAAAAATTAAATTCAAATTATATAACATATGCAGGTAAATACTCGGCTCCGGATTATGAGCTCCTGGTGTCGAAAAAATGTGATCTTGCGATAGAGAATACTATGATTTACCATGATCCTATGACTAAGGAAAAGCTGGAAAGCATGAAAATACCTGTTTTCGTGGAGAGAAGCAGCTATGAAGAGCACCCTATGGGAAGAGTGGAATGGGTGAAGGTTTATGGAGCGCTCTTTGGAAAAGAGAATGAGGCTAAGACGTTCTTTGAAGAGCAGAGCAGAGTGTTTGACTCTGTGGAAAGCCAAGCTAAAGACAGCAGTGGAAAGAAAAAAATAGCCTTTTTTCATGTGAATTCAAACGGTGTTATAACGGTAAGAAAAAATGGAGACTATGTTGTTAAGCTGATAGAGCTGGCTGGTGCTGATTATGCGCTCAAGGGGACGCATAAGGATGAGGAAAATGCGCTCTCCACGATGAATCTTCAGATGGAGGACTTTTATCTGGCGGCTAAGGACGCTGATATACTAATCTATAACAGTACTATAGTGGGTGAGCTTAAGGATGTGGATGAGCTTATAAAAAAGAATGCTGTGTTTAAGGAATTTAAGGCAGTAAAGGAAGGCAATATTTACTGTACAGAAAAGAATTTTTATCAGGAAACCACAGGTATGGCGAATCTTTTGAAGGATTTGAATAATCTGGTATGCGGTGAAGAGGATTCGCTTAGTTATTTAAAGAAGCTATGAAAAGATTTTGGACATCTATAATAATATTATTATTGGCTCTGATTATAGCGATAGCGGTGGGCACATGCAGCGGAAGTGTAAGCATTCCGCTTTTCGACGTGCTGTTTAATAAAGCCGATAATGAATCTTATATACAGATTATTATGGATATTAGGCTCCCTAGGGTTTTAGCTGCTGTAGTTCTGGGTGGAGCGCTTTCAGTTTCAGGCTATATTTTGCAGGTGTTTTTTAATAATCCTATAGCAGGTCCGTATATTCTTGGAATATCATCTGGGGCTAAGCTGGTGGTGGCCATCTCCATGATTATCTTTTTAGGGCACGGGATATATCTGGGCAGCTTTGGCATGGTTTTTATGGCTTTTTTAGGTTCGCTTCTTGCCATGGGGCTGGTGCTTTTAGTGTCCATGAGAGTAAAGAGAATGTCTATGCTCATAGTGTGCGGTATTCTTATAGGCTATATTTGCTCCGCTGTCACGGATCTTTTTGTGACATTTGCAGATGATGCAAACATTGTAAATCTTCACAACTGGTCGCTTGGCTCATTTTCTGGCATCGGATGGAATCATGTGGCAGTTATGTCTGTCGTGGTGGTCATAGCGACATTGGCTGTGTTGCTTTTGTCGAAGCCACTAAACGCTTATCAGCTGGGAGAGACCTATGCCAGAAATCTAGGTGTAAACATAAGGCTTTTACGCCTTGCGCTCATAGTTTTGTCATCGCTTTTGGCGGGCTGTGTGACGGCCTTTGCCGGTCCTATTTCATTCGTTGGAATAGCTGTTCCGCATCTAGGTAAGCTGATGCAAAAAAGTGCAAAGCCTATTCTTATGATACCGACTACATTTTTATTGGGAGCGCTGGTGACCTTAGTGTGCGATCTGTTGGCAAGAGTGGTGTTTGCACCGACAGAGCTTAGTGTCAGCACTGTGACCTCAGTGCTTTTAGCTCCTATTGTGATAGTGATGATGATTAAAAAGCAGGAGAGAACCTGATGGCCGAGTATGTTTTAGAGTTGGATAAGCTTGATATAGGCTATGGAAAGGAGCCTTTTTTAAAAAGGGTCACACTGACTGTAAAACCAGGCGAAATCCTTAGTCTTATAGGTCCGAATGGCTCTGGAAAGACCACGATATTAAAGGTGCTGACCGGGCAGTTAAAAGCCTTAGGCGGAAGGACAGTCCTTATAGGAAGAGATATAAACACTCTCACGTCAAATGAAATCTCAAGGACTACAGCTATGGTGATGACAGAGCGACCGCGTCCTGAGCTTATGACGGCAAAGGAAGTAGTGGAGCTGGGCCGTTATCCATACGTGGGAACACTTGGAATACTTTCTGACTTTGACAGAGAAAAAGTTCGTGAGGCCATGGCAGTACTTAAGATTTGGGATATAGAAAACAAGTACTTTCATGAGCTTTCTGATGGTCAGAAGCAGAAGGTTCTTTTAGCAAAGGCGCTGTGTCAGGAGCCTGATTTACTGATACTTGATGAGCCTACATCCTACCTTGATGTGAAGGTTAAGATAGAGCTGTTAAAGCTGATCTGGTCATTGGCGAAGGAGAAAAACATAGCTATTATAATGTCTCTTCATGAGATAGACTTAGCACTTAAGATCTCAGATCAGGTGGCGCTGATAGATGGAGAAAAAATAGCAAGGCTTGGCACGTCGGAGGAGATAATTGGGTCTGGAGAAATAGAGAAGGTCTTTGACCTGAAAAATGGTGAGTATGACCCACTGACAGGGCAGGTGTTTTTAGATTTTGGGTCAAAGGATGATGGCAAGCAGGACCTTGAATATGTTCTGCCTGCTGACATAGAAAGGCGAAGCTTTGAAATAATAACAAAAGAGCTTTTAGAGCGAGGCATAATTATCCCAGATGAGGAAGCGCCTGTCACTAAACGAGTTATACATACCAGTGCCGATTTTGATTATGCAAGGACCATGTGTTACTCAAAGGATGCCATAAAAATAGCCAGGGAATTGATAAAAAACGGCTGTGATATAGTGACTGATACTAACATGGCAAAGGCCGGAATAAATAAGACAAGGCTTAGTGGCTTTGGTGGTGAGGTTCACTGCTTTATGGCGGATGAGGATGTGGCACTTAAGGCAAAGGAACGTGGCGTTACCAGAGCGACAGTTTCCATGGAGCGTGCGGCGAAGCTAAGTAAGCCGGTGATATTTGCAGTGGGAAATGCTCCTACTGCGCTTATAAGTCTGCATGAGATGATAGAAAAGGGTACGTTCCTGCCAGCCTTTGTGATAGGTGTGCCTGTGGGCTTTGTGAATGTGGTGCAGGCAAAGGAGCTTATCATGACCACAGAGGTCCCATATATAATAAACAAAGGTCGAAAGGGAGGCAGCAATGTGGCGGCAGCCATTGTGAATGCCCTTATGTATGGTATTTAATTTGAGAAAAGGGTTTACGACAGGAAGCTGCAGTGCGGCGGCTGCTAAGGCTGCTCTTTATATGCTGCTTTCTGGAAGTGAAAAGAATAGAATATCGATAGAGACTCCGGCAGGTATCACATTTGACACGGATATAGTGGATATAGAACGAACCTTAGATTATGTGAGCTGCGCTGTCATAAAGGATGGCGGTGATGATGCGGATATCACAACTGGGGCGCATATAGTGGCTAAGGTGCACATAGAGCCAAAAGAAAGCGAGCCTGCCAGTATAGTTATCACAGGCGGAAAAGGTGTCGGAAAGGTCACAAAGCCCGGCCTAGACCAGAAGGTGGGCGAGTATGCGATAAACCATGTCCCAAGAGAGATGATAGAAAAGGAGACGCTGGAGGTGGCGGGGCTCTTTGATTTTCATGGTAAGGTCTATGTGGAAATATCTGTTCCGGAGGGTGAAAAGCTGGCTGAAAAGACCTTTAATCCGCGTCTTGGAATAGTGGGCGGTATTTCTATACTTGGCACGAGCGGAATCGTGGAGCCGATGAGCATGAGAGCTCTTTTGGATACCATAAGGGTGGAGTTAAACCAAAGGCGTGCGCTAGGTTTTGATGCAGTGGCGGTGGCTCCGGGAAACTATGGTGTGGATTTCATGAAAGCCACTTTTGATTACGATTTGGATAAAAGCGTCAAATGCTCTAACTTCATCGGAGATACGATAGATATAGCAAAGGAGCTTGGCTTTAAGAAGCTTCTTTTGACTGGACACATAGGAAAGCTTATAAAGGTGAGCGGCGGTGTGATGAATACGCATTCTATGTATGGAGACTGTCGTATGGAGCTTTTGTCGGCAGCGGCCATTCTATCAGGGGTCAGCGCCAAAGGAGCGAAAGCTATACTTGAGCAGGTGACGACAGAAGAGGCGATAAAGGTCATTAGGGACGAAGGGCTTTTAGAGCAGACTATGGATATAGTTATGGAGAAGGTGATGTATCACCTGAAAAAGCGAGCGGGCGATGAGCTTGAAATCGAGTGTATGATATACGCCACGGAACTTGGACTTTTAGCTGCAAGTGAGGGCGCAAAGGAGCTGTTATGGTACATTTCGTAGGAGCTGGCTGCGGTGCAGCAGACCTTATAACTGTTAGAGGAATGAAGCTTTTAGAGCAGGCGGATGTGATTATCTATGCAGGCTCACTTGTGAATCCAGAGCTTTTAAAGTACAAAAAATCGGACTGTGAGGTTTATAATAGTGCAAATTTGACCTTGGATGAGGTCCTAGAGGTGATATATAAGTCGGAAGCTCTAGGAAAGACGACGGTCAGACTTCACACAGGTGAACCTAGCATATATGGCGCTATCAGAGAGCAGATGGATGAGCTGGATAAAAGAAATATACAGTATGACCTGACACCTGGTGTGAGCGCTGCATTTGGCGCGGCAGCTTCTTTAAATATAGAATATACGCTTCCGGATGTCTCTCAGTCACTTATCATAACGAGGATGGAGGGGAAGACTAGTGTTCCACCTCTTGAATCTATAGAAAGCTTTAGCGCCCATAGGGCAAGCATGGCTATATATTTAAGCGCTGGAATGATAGATGAACTGACGGAGCGGCTGATAGCGGGCGGATACGAAAAGGATACTCCGGCGGCCATAGTTTATAAGGCTTCCTGGGACGATGAGATAAGCGTGGTGGGAACTGTGGGAAACTTGCCCAAGATGGCAAAGGAGAATGGAATTACTAAAATAGCTGTTATCCTGGTGGGAGAAGCTATAGCCCACAGGGGATACTTGAAATCCAGGCTGTATGCACCGGATTTTTCGACAGAATACAGAAAGGCAAAGGCAGATGTTTAAGGTTACGACCTTCTCCTTTACGGAGGAGGGCAGGAAAACTGAAGAAAGCCTGCATGAGGTGCTTAAGAAGCTTTCATTTAGGAATGAAGGTATTATAGCAGAAAAGAAAACCTCTAAGGATGTAAAGGCAGCCTTTATAAACAGCGATGCGCTTATTTTTATAGGTGCAGCAGGCATAGCTGTTAGACTTTGTGCCCCGTACCTTAAGGACAAGCTCTCTGACCCAGCCATCATAGTGATAGATGAGTTGGCAGGTTTTGTAATACCGATAGCCTCCGGTCATGTGGGTGGAGCTAATAGCCTATCAAGGCTCATAGCAAAGGCATTTTCTGCGCAGGCTGTTATTACTACAGCGACTGATGTGGAGGGTGTTTTTTCTGTGGATGAGTTCGCGGCAGCGAATGATCTTTTGATTTCTGAAAAGTCTGCGATAAAGCACGTGGCTAAAAAGCTTTTGAGCAGCGAGCCTGTAAGCATTGCATTTTCTGATGATGTGATAGTATCAGAGGAACCAAGCGATGGAGAGGGTGCACTGCTTCATCTTCTTATGAGGCCATATGTGGTGGGGATGGGCTGTAAAAAGGGAAAGGATTTTGAGTCGTTGGAGGCATTCTTCCTGGACACATTAAAGGCACTAAATCTGGAATCATCGAATGTGATTGCCCTTGCGACCATAGATGTAAAAAAAGACGAGCCCGGTCTTTTAGCCCTGTGCGAAAGGTATAATTTAAAATTCGTTACCTATTCTGCCGACGAGTTAAATGCACAGGAGGGAGAGTTTCCTGAATCAGCGTTTGTAAAGGAGACTGTGGGAGTTTCCAATGTCTCTATGCGCGCAGCCAAGGCATGTGGCGGTGCGGGTAAATTCCTCGTGGCAAATGAAAAGCGCGATGGAATGACCATCTCTGTGTTTGAAAAATATAGGAGAATAAACCTTAAGTATGAGTAAGCTTTTTATAGTAGGCATAGGTCCTGGCGGTGTAAATGGGATGAGCATGGAGGCTTTTGAAACTTTAAAGGCCGTTGACATAATCGTAGGTTTTACGACTTATGTAAATCTTATAAAAGAAGCCTTCTCTGATAAAGAGTTTATAACGACTGGAATGGGCGCAGAAAAGGAGAGATGCCTGATAGCACTAGGTAAGGCGAAAGAGGGAAATGCTGTGGCTGTAGTCTGCAGCGGAGATTCCTGCGTATACGGTATGGCAGGCTTGGTATATGAGCTTTCAAAAGAGTATCCAGAAGTAGAGATAAAGACGATAGCTGGTGTGACGGCGGCGCTTTCCGGAAGTGCCCTTTTAGGTGCAGCAGTCGGTCATGACTTTGCGACGGTAAGCTTGAGTGATTACATGATTTCGTGGGACAAAATAAGTGACAGGCTTACTCTGCTTGCTAAAGCGGATATGGTGATGGCTTTATATAATGTGCGCAGTAAAAAGAGACCTGATGCCCTAAAAAATGCCTGTGAGATTCTTCTTGATAAGCTGGATAAAAATACCGTATGTGGCGTGGCGAAAAATATAGGCAGAGAGAATGAGAGCTGCGAGGTTATGACACTTGGCGAGCTTAAGGATTACGATGCGGATATGTTTACGACAGCATTTGTCGGTAATAGCGCCAGCAAGATTATAAATGGCAAAATGGTAACTCCTAGAGGATATCTGAATGAATAGCGTTTTTGTTTTTTCTGGAACCACAGAGGGAAGGGAAATCAGTCATTTTCTGTGTGAGAACAAAATAAAGAATAGCGTCTTTGTGGCCACCGAATATGGCGAGGCTGTCATGCCTGACGAGGAGTATGCGACAGTTCACATAGGAAGACTCGATGTGGATGATATGGCAAGGCTATTTAGCGATGAGCAGCCAGAGCTTATCATAGATGCCACGCATCCTTATGCCACAGAGGTGACGAAGAACATAAGGACAGCAGCTGATTTGGCAAAGATGTCAGAGCGTTATTTGAGAGTGTCGAGAAATCTTAGTGGTGAGTTCGGCTATGAAAAGGTAGCCAAAGTAGCTAGCACAGAAAAAGCGATAGATTTTTTGAAAGCACATACTAAAGGAAATGTTTTGCTCACGACCGGGGTGAAGGAGCTGGGGAGCTTTGTAGAGGATGAGGCGCTAAGAAGTCGCGTGTATGCCAGAATTCTGCCTGGTAAAGAAAGTCTTACAAAAGCCTTTGAGCTAGATGTTATGCCACGTCAGATTATAGCTATGGAAGGACCTTTTTCTGTGGAGATGAATGTGGCTCTGATTAAGCAGTTTGATATAAAGGTTCTAGTTACTAAAAATGGCGGCGCAAAGGGTGGCTTTAAGGAAAAGCTAAAGGCCTGTCAGATATGTGATATAGAAGCTGTAGTGATAGAACCAGATGGTCAGGATGATGGTTTAAGCTTTGATAATGCAATAGAATTTATTAAAAACAGATTTAATTTACACAACACAAGGGTGACAGTGGTCGGAACAGGCATGGGGACCATGGATTCCATAACAGTGGAGTCATTAGAGACTATAAAAGCTGCAGATGTTCTGATAGGTGCAAAGCGTATGGTGGACTTTGGCAAAAGCTATAATCCGAAGGCCAGGACGTATATAGAGTATAAGAAAGAAGAAATAAAGAAAATTATAGACACGGAATGCGGTAAAATAGCGATTTTAGTTTCCGGTGATACAGGCTTTTTTAGTTTGGCGCAGGGAATGACTGAGGTATGTGAAGAAGTAAAGCTTCTTCCTGGCGTATCAGCCATCTCTTACCTGGCGGCCAAGGCAAAGGTTTCTTATTCAAATGCCAGAATACTTAGTTTTCACGGAAATGATGTATCTGATACCGAGCTTAGATTATCTGACGATAAGGTGTTTTGTATTTTCTCTGGTAAAGAAGATTTGGCTCGTTGCATAGGCATGAATAAGGACTATAAAGCGTATATCGGATATAACCTGGGCCAGGAAACGGAAAAGCTATTAACAGAGGCGGATTCTATAGAGCTGGATGGTTTATATACAGCCTGCTTCACAAGGGATAAATGATTAAGGATAATAAGAAATACAATAGAATAATGATAAGTGCCATGGGCAGCGGAAGGGGAAAGACCACATTTACTATGGGGCTTTTGGCTGCGCTTAAGGAAAAGGGCATAGAGGTGCATGCTTTTAAGAGTGGTCCTGATTATATTGACCCTATGTATCACAGAACCGTGCTTGGGGTTCCATCCAAAAACCTGGATCCATTCTTCTGTGATGAAAAGCTGCTTAAGGCCAGCTTTTTAGATACGGCATATGCTGGAGATGGCTCTATAAATGTAATCGAGGGAGCTATGGGCTTATTCGATGGGGTAGGCGTAAGTTCTGAGGCATCTGCGTATGAACTGGCGTGTAAGCTTGGCTGTCCTATTATCCTTATGGTGGATTGCAGCGGTGCAGGGTACTCTGTCATTCCTATGATAAAAGGCTTTCTGGCTGAAGACAAGGGGAAGCTGATAAAGGGATTAGTGTTAAACAGAATATCAGATATGTATTATAAAAAGCTTTCACCAGTCATCGAACCTGAGTGTGGTGTGACTGTGCTGGGATTCTTGCCAAATGATAAGAATATAGCACTAGAGTCAAGGCATCTTGGCCTTAAGGCGCCAGAAGAGAATAGTGCTTTAGAGAAGCTTGACTATATCAAAGAGCTTATTCTTAAGAATGTAGATTTTGAAAAGCTATATAAAACAGCGGCAAATGCACCGATTTTGGAGGTTGAAAAAAGACTAACAGATTATGTGAAGCCTGTCGCAGATGGGGCTTCGATAAAGCTGGCGGTGGCGAGAGATAAGGCGTTTTCGTTCTACTATGAGGATAATTTAAAGTCACTTGAATTCGCAGGAGCTGAGATAGTATATTTTTCGCCGCTGGAGGATAAACATTTGCCGGAGGGCACAGCCGCTGTGCTGTTAGGAGGCGGCTACCCCGAGCTTTATGAAGACGAGTTAAAGGCAAATGTTTCTTTGATAGAGGAGCTAAAGAAAAGGATAGATGAAGGACTTCCTATACTAGCTGAGTGTGGAGGCTTTATGTATCTGAATTATATAGGAATCTTGGATGGCGAAGTGTTTTCTACAGGTAAATCAGTGCGATTTGGGTATATAAGCCTATTTGGAGATGGATATGAGCTTAAGGGACACGAGTTTCATCATTATGATGTCTCAGAACCTGGTGATGAATGGGATGTAATTCCGGCTAATGGCAGGGCTTCATATAAGGCTATGGTCAGGTATAAAAATGTATTGGCTGGATTTCCGCATTTGTACTATCTGTCAGCACCTGAATTTGTAGAAAATTTTATGAAGAAGGCAGTAGAATATGGAAAATAAAGGGAAATGCTATGGCGTGTCTGTAGGCCCTGGCGATAATAGAATGATTACTCTGGAAGCTTTGGATGTTATTAAGGCTTCGGATATTATTTTTCTTCCTACCTCACCGAAGGAGGACTGTACAGCCTATAAGATAATTAGAGAAATATGGCCCGGGATAGATGAAAAGGAGCTAAGATGTGAGACCTTTACGATGTCCAGGGATGCAGCTCTTTTAGAACAGCGCCACAAGGAGATATATGATGTAGCAAGTGTTTTATTAGATGAAGGTAAAACGATTGCATTTCTTGCGTTGGGAGAAGTAGCTTTGTTTTCTACCTATGCGTATATACATGAGCTGTTAGTGGAAGCAGGCTATGAGTCGCAGTTTATTTCTGGAATATCATCTGTGCAGGCGGTGGCAGCTAAGCTTGGTATTGCGCTTGCCAGCGGAAAAGAGGATATGCATATATTCGCTTCTTCAGAAAATTTGGCATCGAAACTGGCACTTTCTGGTACAAAGGTGTTTATGAAAACCAGGAAAAATCTGGGAGAGCTGATAGAGGGCATACGAAGCTATGCGAGCAGTCATAAAGGAGTAATAGCGGCGGGAGTTTCCAACTGTGGAATGGAGGGAGAAATAGTCGCAAATAATGCAGATGAGCTGGAGAGGCTTACGGGATATTTTACTGTTATAATAGTAAAAACACCAGTATCTGAGGTTACAGAATATGAGTCGGATTTTTCGTATTTTGAGAACCGAGCATGTAAGTATTATCCGTGCCATAAGACTGAGCATTTGAATTGTCTGTTCTGCTATTGCCCGATGTATAGGTTAGAAAACTGTCTTGGAAATCCTGCCTATAAGGAAAAGGATGGCAGAGTTATAAAGGTGTGTACGAACTGTACATTCCCGCACCAGAGGGAAAACTATAAGAAAATAGTTGAAAAACTAAAGGGAATAGAGTAGAATGATAAAGCTAATGCTGTAATTTTTTGCATTTGCGATGAAAAAAGGATGAAATTGCTCGCAGACCTACTGTGGGCCATATAGGAGGAAAAAATATGATTTCAGCCGGCGATATCAGAAACGGTGTTACTATCGAAGTAGATGGCCAGGTAATGCAGGTTATCGAGTTCCAGCATGTTAAGCCAGGTAAGGGTGCAGCTTTCGTTCGTACCAAGATGAGAAATATCAAGAACGGTGGTGTAGTAGAGACCTCTTTCCGTCCTACTGAAAAGTTCCCACAGGCTCGTATTGACCGTAAGGATATGCAGTATCTTTACGCTGATGGCGATCTTTATAACTTCATGGATGTAGAGACCTATGATCAGGTAGCTCTTTCAAAGGATGCTATCGGTGATGCTCTTAAGTTCGTTAAGGAAAACGAAGTAGTAAAGATGCTTTCACACAATGGTGAGATTTTCTCAGTAGAGCCACCTCTTTTCGTAGAGCTTGTTATCACAGATACAGAGCCAGGTTTCAAGGGTGATACCGCTACAGGTGCTACTAAGCCAGCTACAGTAGAGACTGGTGCACAGGTTATGGTTCCTCTCTTCATTGAGAATGGTGAGAAGATTAAGATCGATACCAGAACTGGCGAATATCTTTCTAGAGCATAATGAAGGCTGTAGATTGTCCGCTTTCTGTTATTCTTAGAGATAAAGAAATATATAAGATATTCGATGATGAGTTTTCTAGGTATGAATGGCTAGATGCATCAGCGTTGCTTGGCTGCGAGGCCAGTGTAAAGCAGCTTATGGATGATCAGACAGTACCTAAGGATATCTTGGAAAGAATAATAGATAAGCTGCCTATTAGAGATATAGAAGTGTAACAGTATAATCCTCTGAAATAAAATTTTAAAAAAGTTAATTTCAGGGGTTATTTATTTCCTACCAGCTCCGATATAGTAGGTGTAAGGAACAAACAAAGAAAACCTTACAAAAAAAAAATCGATATTAGATAAGCTCCATGGAAGCTTATTTGATATTTCCAGACACGGATTGTCTGGGATAGTCGGATAGCTAATTGGCCAAAGGTGAAGCCGACAGAACAATATTTTTATCAGGATTACAAGGAGGTAATTTTATGGTAGTACAACACAATATGCAGGCTATGAACTCAAGCCGTATGCTCAATATCACAACTGATCAGCAGGCTAAGTCTACTGAGAAGCTTTCTTCAGGATATAAGACCAACAGAGCAGCAGATGATGCAGCAGGTCTTTCAATTTCTGAGAAGATGCGTAAGCAGATCCGTGGTCTTGACCGCGCTTCAACAAACGCACAGGACGGTGTTTCAGCAGTTCAGACAGCTGAAGGTGCACTTGCAGAAGTACACGATATGCTTCAGAGAATGAACGAGCTTACTATTCAGTCTGCAAACGGCACAAACTCTACTACAGACCGTGAGTCTATCCAGGCTGAGGTTGATCAGCTTGTAACTGAGATCGATCGTGTAGCTACAACAACCAAGTTCAACGAGACCTATCTTCTTAATGGTACTGGTAAGTCTACTCCAGATAAGACCGGTACAAAGGCATTGGAGTTCTCACTTCAGGTAGGTGCTGATTCGTACTCTTCTAACATGATTAGCGTAAAGATTACAGCTATGAATGCTAAGGGTATCGGCCTTGTTAAGACAGGTGGTACAGGTAAGGCTGCTACATCTCTTGATGTATCTACTCAGGGTGCGGCTACAGCAGCTATTGATATCATCAGTACTGCTCTTGCTAATGTATCTAAGCAGAGATCTGCTCTTGGTGCTATCCAGAACAGACTTGAGCACACTATCAAGAACTTGGACAACGTAGTTGAGAATACCACATCAGCTGAGTCACGTATCCGTGATACAGATATGGCTGATGAGATGGTTAAGTACTCTAAGAATAATATTTTGGCTC
>JAZRWF010000072.1:0-8247 GCA_045599565.1 Lachnospiraceae bacterium | reverse complement strand
GCCAGCCCTGACTCGTGGTCTTAATAAGCTACCTGAGCTGACAAGACCAAAACTACACACTTTTTGGTCTTAATATCGCCTCTGTATCTTTCAAGACCACAAAAGGGCTCTTTTGTTCACACATTCTTCACAAATGCGCTTAAAACAGCACTTTTTTGGTCTTACCAGGACAGTTACAATATTAAGACCACAAGCCTGAGTTTGTCACAATACCTCGAGCCTAGGCTTGTCGCAATAGCTCCATCCTGAACCCGTTGTTAATATTAGATGAGCATATGAGCTGTAACAGCGAAAACCAAGTCATAGCTGTTGCTAACCATACACTTTTCTGTTAACATGACTCCCAAAAGCTTATCAAAAACAGGAGCGTAAAATGAATTACGAGAAGCTGGCGGATATCGCTGTAGATATAGGAGAAATAATGTTAAAGCACGGTGCAGAGACCTATCGCGTGGAGGATACCATGCGAAGAATTCTAATGTGCTCTGGGCTGGTGGAAATCGATGCATTTGTGAATTACACAGGACTTTTTGTCACGCTCTCTAGTGAAGACACAGACACTATCACAAAGTTTAAGCGTATCGAAAATGCTGGTGCAAATTACAATAAAATCTTCCTCGCAAATCGACTCTCCAGACTCATTTGCGATGGAAAAATATCCTTGGAGGATGCAAAAAAAGAGATACAAGCTATTCGCGAAACCCGCGTGTACTCTGAATTTTCAGTAAGTGTCAGCACTATTTTAATAGCTGCTATGTTTGGTGTTTTATTTGGAGGAAATGCGCTGGAGTGCGCGATAGCAGGCGTAAACGGAATCCTTATTGTAATAGGAACAAAGCTCTCCAAGACTATGAAGCTGCCTGGCTTCATAGGAAATCTTTTGATTTGTATCGCGATAGCGCTTGTGACCAGATTTGCCATAGTAATGCTTGGGCTTACAGGCATGGATCAGGGAGTCATCATTGCCAGTTCTATTATGCCCTTGGTTCCAGGTGTTGCGATTACAAATGCTATCAGAGACACGCTGCACGGTGATTATGTTTCCGGTGGTTCTCGTGCCATAGAAGCCTTCTTAACTGCAGCCGCCATAGCTGTCGGGATCGGCTGTGGACTGTATTTGTTTAAGATATCCTTTGGCGGAAGCACTTTTATAACACTCGGGTATTCTTCGCTCGAAAACGAAATACCTTTTGCAGTTGTTCTCATGATTCAGGTTTTGGCTGCATTCATAGCAGTTACAGCCTGCTCGATAGCCCTCTTTGTCGCAAAAAAACACTTAATCTTATGCGGTTTGGCAGGTGCCCTGGGATGGCTTGCCTATCTCATTTGTGAACAAGCTGGAATGACTGTTGTAATGAAAAACTTTTTCGCCGCACTTGTAGTGGCACTACTTGCACAGTCCTGTGCCAGACTTCTTAAGGCGCCGGTCACCGGCTTCTTAGCGGCAGGAATTCTTCCGATGGTGCCTGGTGCCGGCATGTATCAGATAGCATATCACATGTTCGCAGGAAATCAGAATTTGACGAGCTTTTATTTCACACAAACGCTTCAGATAGCAGGTGTAATCGCGCTTGCCATATTCTTCACAGAATCGTTCTTTCGCATCTTCCAACACGTTGGAGATCGAAAAATTCGTAAAAAGGCTTGACATTTTATTAGCGAGGCTCTATAATCAGCCCACTTGAAGAAACTTAAGAATTTTCTTGGTCAGCGCCCTCTTGCGCTGGGTTGTCTGTTAATTTATTTTCTATTTTTGCTTTACTCATACGGCTACTGGCCCCGCGGCGGCTTGGTTGGCTTCTATGAAGAGGTCGATCGAATCTATGCGGATGCTGTGGAGATTCAAGGCAGCGGACGACTGATTTCCAAGACAGAAAAAAACGAACGCTACCACTATGCCCTAAAGTCAGGTCACCTGACTCTGCTTTTGGTATCAAAAAATGAATATCCTATCGGTGCGGATGTAAAATTTGCTGGAAAGGTGAAGTCTTTTTCTAGTGCCAGAAATGATGGCGAGTTCGATGAAGAGAAATACTACCGAGGTCAGGGCTATGATGTGCGCGTAGAGGCCTTCGCGACAAATGTCATCGCTGAATCTAAATTTCCCCTCTTAGAAATATTATATCAGCTAAAAATGCGCCTGAAAGCCGTCTATGAATATGGTTTGTACGGTGAGGAGGCAGGAATCATGTCTGCGATAGCCATAGGCGATAAGGCTGAGCTATCAAATGACGTAAAGGACTTTTTCAAGGTGGCGGGACTTTCGCATATTTTGGCCATTTCTGGCCTTCATGTCAGCCTGGTCGGAAGCAGCATTTATCGCCGCCTGAGAAATCGCGGAGTGAGCTTTCTGCTGGCTGGAGGTGTATCCGGAACACTCGTGGTGTTATATGGACTGCTTTCCGGCTGGTCGATATCCGCACGCCGCTCGGTACTTATGTATCTTATTTATCTTTTATCGCAGATTCACGGCAAATGCTATGACTCCTTTACATCGCTGGCCGTAGTGGCAGTTCTTACTATTTTTACAACGCGCGGTGTGGTGACTTCCGCATCGTTTATATTTTCATATGCAGCTATTCTAGGTGTTTCTTACACTGGTAAAATTCAAAAGAGGATTTTTATCAAAAAGAGAAAACATGAGGAGTTAACTTTAAAGAAAAGGCTGTTAAAGCAGCTTGTATTTTCAACCGTTCTTTGCATCTTTTTAATGCCTGTCACCGCCAACTTTTACTTTGAAATCCCTGTATTCAACATATTGACATCGCTTGTTTTGCTTCCACTGATCACACCACTTTTATTAATCGGATTACTAGCTGGATTTATAGGCATCTTCTTTATGGAATCATCCAAAGTACTGCTCTATCCATGTCACCTAATTCTGTTTTTACTTGAATTTGTCTCCGATATGATTGCACGCCTAAGGAGCACCGTTATAGTTGGTAAGCCTTCGCCTTTTTTGATAGTACTGTTTTATATACTTCTTGTGATTCCTATGACTAAGCGCTTGCATTTGCCGCGAAGGTTAATTCCTGTACCGTTGCTTTTAGCTGTCCTATTAATTGTACTTCCACATCCGCACAAGCTACGAATGGACTTTCTAGATGTCGGTCAGGGTGATGGCATTTATCTGGAAACCAAAACATATCGAGCCTTTTTCGATGGCGGCAGTACCTCGAGTTCAAAGCTAGGCAGGAATACCTTACTGCCGTTTTTTAAATATCATGGTGTGCGAAGCATTGATTACTGGTTTGTGTCGCATGGTGATGCGGATCATCTGAACGGATTAATGCAGGTTTTATCAGAGAATTATACTGTGAAAAACCTCTTAATCAGCAAATACTGCGTCATGTCAGAGGAAATGACTGAACTTATCAGCTTAGCCCGCGATAAAGGAGTCTCTGTTATCTACTTGGATGCTGGTGATTCGGTTCGATCTAAGGATTCCTCCATAAGTGTACTCTGGCCTGTAAATCTATGCGATGATATAAATGAAAACTCGCTGGTTTTGCAGGTGAGCACTACTGATTTTTCAACACTGATAACTGGAGATATAGGCAAAGAAACTGAAGCAAAAATGGTGGAGCTTGGGCTCGTTCCAAAAGTGGATGTCCTAAATGTTGCCCACCATGGCAGTCGATACTCTTCTGACATAGCCTTTTTACAGAGGGCTGCGCCTACATTTGCTGTTATATCATGCTCAAAAACAAACCGCTATGGGCACCCTGCCCCCGAGACGATAGAACGCCTCACATCAAATGACACAACTATTTTTTACACAATGACCGACGGGCAGATAACCGTCAGGAAGGGAAAAGATGAAGAATATATTTTTACCAAGCTCAAAAGAATTAGACGCGCAGATTAGAACCATCGAAGAAAAGCTTTTATACATTCCTAAGGGGGAGTTTTACGTAGCAAAAAACGGAAAATATATTAGATGGCGCACCGGAGGTGGCTTCACTGTTTCAAAGAAAAAGCGCGATTACGCCAGGAAGCTTTGTGCTAGAAAGTATTACGAGGCGAAGATGGGCTATTTAAAGAAGTTAAAACGTGTCGCCTTAGCGTACGAATTTGCTGCGCGAAGCTACGAAAAACGAACTTTAGATGAGCTTAGCTCTGACAAAGAATATGCCTCTCTATTAAATGAATACTTCAATGGAAACTTTGCATCTGCAAGTGCAAATTGGAAAATAAAAAACTACGACAGCAATATGTTTTTTATCGAAGAAAAAAAGATACATACCATTAGTGGGATTATGGTCAGATCAAAATCCGAGATGGCTATCGCAGATGCGCTTACAAGACATGGAATCCCATTTAGATATGAGTATCCACTAGAGTTGGATGGGCACAGAATATATCCGGATTTTACTATTCTGTCGCCTCGAACACATGAAGAAATAGTCTGGGAGCACTTTGGTATGATGGATGATAAAAAATATCGCGAGGGTGTGTGGAAAAAGCTTGAAAAAATGGCATCTAATGGATATATCATGGGTTATGATTTTATTTATACTATGGAATCCAGCGAACATCCTCTCGACGACTTTGCAATTGAGGAGGTCATCAGGAAATACCTAATGTAATGCCTGTTATTGCATCGACACCTCAGCTTGTTTACCACATTATTCTCCTTGGCTTGCCCAGACTCGTGGTTTGTTCACATGTAATTTCTTGGCTTGCCCAGACTCGTGGTCTTAATTTTCTAAACGTGATGACAAGACCAAAAAAACACTGTTTTCAGCTCATTTATGAAGAATTTGTGAACAAATATGCCGTTTTGTGGTCTTGTATGAGACTTAGTCAATTTCAAGACCAAAAAGGGCTCGATTTTGGTCTTGATAACTCAAGTAGCAAATTAAGACCACGAGCCAGCGCTAACCATACACTGCCATAACCACGAGCCAGCGCTAACCATACACTTACCTGACCACGGGCCAGGGCTAGCCAAAACCTACGCACCAGGTTCATCCAAGCCCCACTAGACAAACTCCTCCCAAAATAGTAAAATCTTACATATATGGAGTAGTGAAAATGGCAGCTAAATATAATGTTTCAGGATTTATATATACAGACGAGGCTACTGCGAAAATAGCAGCTAAAGAAGAGAAGGCCGTTGCATATCTTCGCCCTCAGATAAAGTGGAATAATCCTACTGCGTTGTTGGGCGGCTATAATCAGCTTCTCGACCAGAAGCTTTTTCACACGCAGGTTGGACTAAGCTTCCTCGGTGAAATTCGAGAGGCTCTTCTTAATAATCCGGAGATTGATAATTCTCTTGTAAGGCCTATCGATACCACGACTCTTATGGCTAAGGTATCCACTGAGATAAAGCCTGATAACACGCAGCCTATTCCGAAAAAGCGAACTAATACTTCTGGTGAAAGACCTATAAAGAACGAGGTACTGGAGGAAGCCTCAGAAAGAGCTCAGACTGAAGCCCTCATAAAGGCTAAGCCTCATAACCAAAAGCTTGTTACCAAGGAGCTTAGCAAGGAGATTCCTATAGAAGAATCTGACATAAGAAAGGTAAGGCGACTTACCGCTGAGAATAAAAAATATAGGCTAATGTCTCTGGTTTTCGGGGTGGCTGCCGCAGTGCTTACCATAGCTGTCATAGGCATGTTTTATATAAACTCCACTATTAACAGTCCGAACATTTTGAACTATGAGGAAAAAATCATAGACAAATACGCTGCCTGGGAGCAGAGTCTTACAGAGCGCGAACGCGCCCTTATCATAAATAATAACCAAATGAACAACTGATTTCTAAGGAGAAGGAAATGGGTAAGTACAAAATAGTAGTGGCCGATGATGAAGCCAGACTTCGCAAATTAGTTCGCGATTATTTAGTTCGTGAAGGTTATGAAGTACTCGAGGCCGAGGATGGGGAACAGGCCTTAAACTACTTCTATATGGAAGATGATTTAAGTCTCATGATACTTGATATTATGATGCCAAAGGTAGATGGTGTTTCAGTGCTAAAGCGGATACGCGAGACCTCCTCTCTTCCTATAATTATGATGACTGCCAAAAGTGAGGAAAGTGACGTCCTTGAAAGCTTTGAAAATGGTGCTGATGAATATGTTTCGAAGCCTTTTTCACCTAAGATACTTATGGCCAGAGTGGCTGCTGTATTAAGACGTTCAGAGAATTCCATCCCTGGAAAAAACATTTTAGAGGCTGGTGGACTCGCTTTGGACATAGACGCACATGTAGCCACCGTGGATGGTGTCGCTGTGGACTTAAGCGTAAAGGAGTTCGAGCTTCTTAATTACTTTATGACAAATGCAGGCATAGCCCTATCCAGAGAAAAAATCCTTAACCATGTTTGGGACTTTGACTATTATGGCGACGCCAGAACTATAGATACTCATGTTAAAAAGCTCAGATCTAAGCTGGGTGAAAAGGGTGACTACATAAAAACCGTATGGGGAATGGGCTATAAATTTGAAGTCTAAAAAAAATAAAAAACATCATACACGAAGAATTAATGGCCAGATGACTCTGGTCATTATGCTTTCTATATCCATTACTATTGCACTGTGCTGGATCGTAAACTCCTCTCTTCTCGCAGACTACTACATCAGCAAGAAGACAGAGGACTCCATCAGTATGTTTAACATACTTAACGATGAAGCTAAGGAAGGTACTCTTTACGCGGATGATTACAAGGACAGCTTTTATAAGCTGTGTACGAATTTTGGCTTCTCGGTTCTGGTATCCGAGAGTGACGGAAATGTGGCACTCTCCTCTGCCGGAAACTCACAGGCCATGGTTCAGCAGCTCCAATACGTTATGTTCGATAAGGATCAAAGTGCCCGTCTGCTCATCGAATCCAACGATGACTACACTATTCTTCGACTTACAGATAAGCGACTGGATGAGGAATATCTGGTGCTTTGGGGCATGCTGGCCGATGGAAACACCGTCATGATCAGGGTTGCCATCGAGGGTATAAATGAATCTGCCGACCTTTCGAATCGATTCCTCCTGTTCTCTAGTATCGTAGGAATTATCGCAGGTGTTTTCATGGGCTCCATACTCTCTCGAAGTATCACTAGACCCGTTTTCAAGCTCATCGATATCTCTGAGCGCATTTCAAAGCTTGATTTCAAATCGAAGTACTCGCCATCCAGACGCCCAAATGAAATCGACTATCTGGGTGAGCATGTAAACACCATGAGCAGCACCTTGGAGAGCGCCATCGACAGTCTGACAAATGCGAACGAAGCCTTGAAACGCGATATTAAAGAAAAGGAAGAAAACGAGCAGCGCCGTAAGGAATTCGTATCCAATGTTTCACACGAGCTAAAAACTCCTATCGCCCTCATTCAGGGCTATGCCGAGGGTTTGTCCGAAGGCGTTATGGATGATGAAGAAAGCCGTCAAATGTACCTGGATGTTATAATCGATGAGAGTCAGCGAATGAACCGTCTGGTGCGAGAGCTTTTGACGCTGAATCAGCTGGAGGAAGGCTACGGAGAGCCTGAATACACTGAATTTGACTTAACAGAGGTCATCGGAGGTCTGGTCGAGAGTAACCACATCATATTGGATGATGCCGGCATCACTATCACATTCCCATATGAAGATCCTATCATGGTAACCGCAGACGAATTTCTAATCGAGCAGGTTATCTCGAACTTTTTGAGTAACGCCATTCACTACTGCTCTTACGCCAAATGTATTGATATCAAATGCATTATATCTGGAAAGACAGTTCGTACTAGTGTTTTTAACACAGGCGATTCTATTCCAGAGGCTTCCATTACTCAGATTTGGGACAAATTTTATAAGGTAGACAAGGCCAGAACCCGTGAATACGGCGGATCCGGCATCGGACTTTCACTTGTAAAGGCAGCCATGGAAAAGCATCATCAAACCTATGGCGTTATAAACCATAAGGACGGAGTGGAATTTTTCTTTGATTTAGCACTTAAAAACTAACTAATAATAAATCACTTTCTATGAGGGACTAGAATGATGGGCGAAAAAAAGACCTACAAAACCAGCGAACTAATCAGACGTTTTTTACCATATTTTAAACCGTACAGAGCCACGCTTTTTATTGATTTATTTGCGGCTGCTCTTACCTGTGTGTGCGATATCGTTTTGCCAATGTTTCTTAGAACCTTGACTAACACTGCACTTACTGACGTCAGTCTAATAACTGTGGATTTGCTCGCTAGACTTTCCATCATCTATGCTCTTCTTCGCGTGGTGGATGTCTGCGCGCAGTAT
>JAZRWF010000071.1:0-4306 GCA_045599565.1 Lachnospiraceae bacterium | reverse complement strand
GCCAAGCTTAAGATCTATCTTACAGCTTCCGTGGAGGCTAGAGCCAAAAGGCGATATAAGGAGCTTATAGAAAAGGGTGAAAGCGCAGTGCTTTCAGATATAGCGGCTGAAATAGCTGACCGTGACTATAGGGATATGAATAGAGAAATAGCTCCTCTTAAGCAGGCAGACGACGCCATACTTGTAGACAGCTCGAACATGTCCATAGAGGAAGTGGTAGAGTGCATAAAGAAACTTAAAAAGGATAAGTCATAATGAATGTAATCACAGCAAAGACGGCAGGCTTTTGCTTCGGTGTTAAAAGAGCTATAGACCTAGTCGAAAAGACAGGCGAAGAAAGCGCTGTGCCTGTTTACACCTATGGTCCTATAATCCATAATGAAGATGTGGTTAAGGATTTAGAGGAAAAGGGTATTACTGTACTTACTGATGATATGCTAGGTACTGCACCCAAGGGAAAGGTGATTTTAAGAAGCCACGGTGTCACCCCTGATGAGGAGAAGAGGCTAAAGGATGCGGGCTTTGAAACGATAGATGGCACCTGTCCGTTTGTTAAAAAAATACATAACCTTGCTAGCAAATATTCTGATGAGGGATACTATATTATTATAACAGGTGATCCTAATCACGCCGAAGTAAAGGGCATAATTGGATATATAAAAAATAATAGCTATACAGTAGTTTCTTGTGAGGAAGATGTAGAGTGCTTAGAGCTAAATAAATACACAAAAGTGGCATTACTTTCTCAAACAACATTTAATCTGGAAAAATTTCATAAATTTGTTGAAATTATTGCAAAAAAAGGTTATGATGTTAGTGTTTTGAATACTGTATGTGACGCTACTGCCAAAAGGCAGGAGGAAGCTGCTATGATAGCACAGAATGTAGACCTGATGCTTATTCTAGGTTCGAAGAGCAGCTCTAACACCCAGAAGCTGTACGACATCTGCAGTGTCAAATGCAAGGATACTTACTATATTCAGTCGATATCTGATCTTACTAATAATGATCATATTTCGCAGCTTCATTCCATTAATGTAGGTATTTCCGCGGGGGCTTCCACCCCAAATAAAATTATTCAGGAGGTTCAAAAGTATGTCAGAAAGCTTTGAACAGATGCTGGAAGCATCATTTAAGACTATTCATAATGGAGAGGTTGTTGAAGGTACCGTAATCGACGTTAAGCCAGCTGAGATTTTCCTCAATATCGGTTACAAGTCAGACGGTATTATTACTGCTAACGAGTATTCTAATGCAAATGTAGACCTCACCACAGAAGTTAAGGTAGGCGACACCATGGAAGCTGTTGTTATAAAGGTTAACGATGGCGAGGGTCAGGTTCTCCTTAGCTACAAGCGTCTCGTAGCTGAAAAGGGTAACGAGAAGCTTAAGGAAGCATTCGAGAATGAGCAGGTTCTCACTGCTAAGGTTTCACAGGTACTTAAGGGTGGTCTTCAGGTAGTAGTAGATGAGGCTAAGGTATTCATCCCAGCTTCACTTGTATCAGACAGCTTTGAGTCAGATCTTAACAAGTATCTTGGACAGGAGATTCAGTTTGTTATCACTGAGTTCGATCCTAAGCGTCGTCGTATCATCGGTAACCGTAAGAAGCTTCTCGTAGCTGATAGAGCAGCTGCTCAGGAGGCACTTCTTTCTACTCTTACTGTAGGTGGTATCTACGAGGGTACTGTTAAGAATGTTAAGGATTTCGGTGTATTTATCGATCTCGGTGGTGCAGACGGACTTCTTCATATTTCAGAGATGAGCTGGGGCCGTGTAGATGCTCCTGCTAAGATGTTTAACGTAGGCGATAAGGTTAAGGTATTCGTTAAGGATATTAACAATGGAAAGATCGCTCTTTCATGCAAGTTCCCAGATGAGAACCCATGGAAGGATGCTGACATCAGATTTGCTGTTGGCAACGTTGTAAAGGGTAAGGTTGCTCGCCTTGCAGATTTCGGTGCATTTGTTGAGCTTGCACCTGGTATCGATGCACTTCTTCATGTTTCACAGATTTCACGTGATCGTGTAGAGAAGCCTTCTGATGTACTTAAGGTAGGTCAGGAGATCGAGGCTAAGATCGTTGAGTTTAAGGAGTCTGATAAGAAGATTTCTCTTTCTATCAAGGAGCTTCTTGAGCCAGCTGCAGAGGCTACTGAGGAGTAATAATCGAATTTTTAGCCCCCTAGAGATAGGGGGCATTTTTTATACAAAGGGGGATTTGAAAATGCTCGATAATTATGAGGATTTTAAAAAGTCAGTATATTCACTTACTAAGATCGACCTGAGTTCATACAAAGAGAAGCAGATGCGAAGAAGAATCGATTCTCTTGTAACTAAGAATAAGTGCTCTACATATAATGATTATGTAGCTCTTATAAAGAATAATAAAGAAAAGTTCGAAGAGTTTGTTAACTTCCTTACTATAAATGTTTCTGAATTCTACCGTAATCCAGATCAGTGGGAGCTTTTGGATAAAGAGTTTATCCCTGAGATGATGAAGCATTCTGGTCAGACACTTAAGATTTGGTCAGCAGCATGTTCTACAGGAGATGAGCCTTATTCGCTTGTTATGGCACTTAGCCGTCACATTCCACTTAATAAGATTCATATTCTTGCTACTGATATTGATAATCAGGTTATAGCTACAGCTAAGGTAGGACTTTATAACGAGAAGAGTATCGCAGGTGTTCCTGAGGATCTTAAGAAAAAATACTTTACCAAGGTAGGAAATAGTTATCAGATATCTGAGGAGATTAAGTAGTGCGTAGAATTTAAGCAGCATAACCTTCTTCTCGATGCATATCCAAAGGATTACGACATGATAGTATGCCGTAACGTAGTTATTTACTTCACAGATGAAGCTAAGACTGAGGTATATAGAAAGTTCGCAGATGCTCTTAGAAAGGATGGACTTTTGTTCATCGGTTCTACTGAGCAGGTGCTCGAGTATAAGCAGCTTGGCTACGGCAGAAGATATTCATTCTTCTACCAGAAGCTTTAAACATTTAGTGCTTTAATATGTAGGATATAACAGATGATAACAGGTCGTCTGTTATATCCTCTTTTCTTATAAAGGTTCTTTTTTCAAGTCTTTCGTGACGGAAGGTATAGGTGGAGCTATCTGTATTCACATGATATGGAATCTCCACGAATTCACCTTCGAATTTTATCTTACAGTTTCCCCTATTGCAAGTCACATAGCTGGATTTATCCATCATGTCTGCCATGGTCTTGAGTACGATTATATCTTCAGCCTCCACATATACATAATCCTTGTAATTTTTAAGATAGGTGTTAAGCGTATCCTTTATAACGGGCAGCGTCAAATGTATTTGATTTTCCTTTACTGTGACAAAACCGTAGTCTCTTTGCTTTTCAAATGGTACGAAAAGTGTAAAGGGTAAGTCTGCATTTGCTGTGATGTAATCGTTATTTGTCTCAATAGAGGATACATGAAAGGAATCTGTCGTAAGCCTTACATAGTCCAAAATCTGGTACACCCTAAGCATACCCTTAATATCCTCTAAATTATGCAAAAGAACTAAGTCCAAAGCCTCCTTAGAACCAGTAGAGAGATAGTCAAAATATACAGGTATAAGCTGTCCGCCATCGTACTTATCCTCCCTGTTTAAGCCAAAGAAACGCTCAAAGCTCTTCTGGCTGTAATGCTCTAGGGTAAACAGGCATTTAGTTTTAAGACCTGTAAGATATAAATCCAAATGCTTCTTCTCATTTACAGAGGTTTTCATTCTAAGATGAGAGGCTCTTACTGATACATACGGAGCGTCGAATCTTGTGCCATTAAATGAAATAAGTGTCTCAAATTCCTTTATATATTCTTCAAAGGCTTCTATGAGAGAAGCCTCCTCTGAAATATCCTCAGCGACGAACTGAGTGGCCTCCCAGCCATCATGGGTTGGCTTAACACAGCCTATCATGTAGATGTTAGCAGACTTAGGAGATAAGCCAGTACATTCAATATCCCAAAAGCATGCATTTGCTGGAATATCAATATTAAAATCTATCTGAAAGTTTTCTTTTATAGTCAGCATTTTTCAAAAATTTCCCTTATCAATAATATTTCACACAAAAGTATATAATAAAATCAAATCATTGAGTATATTTTATTGAGAAATTTTACCATTTTAATATTTAAATGTGTTATACTTATAGAAATATTTTAAAAGAAAGAAGGTAAATTGATGGGCCTGAAAACATTTAAAGGCGGAGTTCATCCATACGACGGAAAAGAGCTTACTGCTAATTCTGAAGTAGTGGACTTAAAGCCTAAAAAAGACTTAGT
>JAZRWF010000070.1:0-19719 GCA_045599565.1 Lachnospiraceae bacterium | reverse complement strand
AATCCGCTTGCGTAAGCAAGCTTTGAGTATTGCCATAGTGGCGCTCGCGAAGCGTGCGGCACTGTGGTCAAGACGTGATTGCGAATATAAATTATACCGGATAAAGAACTACGAAACGAATACAATACTTATTCCACTATGTGATCCATACCCATGCCAATAATAGACTTTACGTGGTTATCGGCCAACGAGTATATAATAGATTTCCCATCTCTAGTGGACTTTATCAGCTTTCCATCTCTTAAAATCTTAAGCTGATGACTGACCGCAGACTGTGTCATATCCAAAAGAGCCGCAATATCTCCTACGCATCTATCCTTTTCAAATAATGTAAACAGAATACGAAGCCTCGTAGAGTCCCCAAAAAGCTTAAACAAGTCAGCCAAGTCATAGAGTGCTTCTTCTGTCATATTATCTGTCCTTTCTAACTATAAGTACACGAATAGCATTTAAAACAGCGATTACCATCACTCCCACGTCAGCGAAAATGGCAGCCCACATGTTAGCTATAGATAATGCGCCCAAAATCAGACACAAAACCTTTATTCCGATGGCAAATACGATATTTTCTCTTACTATTCTAATGCATTTTTTCGAAATAGCAATACCAGTAGAAATTCCTCTTGGATCGTCATCCATAAGTACGATATCAGCAGCCTCTATAGCTGCATCTGAGCCTAATCCTCCCATCGCTATTCCTATATCAGCTCTAGCTAAAACTGGTGCGTCATTTATTCCGTCTCCGACAAATGCGAGCACCTCGCCCTCCGATTTCGCTGCTAAAAGCTTTTCGACCTCATCCACCTTGTCGCCTGGAAGAAGCTGGTAGTGCAGCTCATCCACACCGATTTCCTTTGCCACAGCCTTTGCTGCGGATTCGGTATCGCCAGTAAGCATTACGCATTTTCTGATTCCGATAGCTTTTAAGCGGCTGATAGCATCCTTAGCACCAGGCTTAATGACATCTGAAATAAGAAGGTGACCCTCATATTTTCCATCTATAGCTATATGAACCACAGTTCCAGCCTGTGAGCAGTCTGCATAGTCTGCACCCAATCTGTCCATAAGCTTATAGTTTCCGCAGGCGACAGACTTTCCATCTATGGTAGCTACCACACCTTCACCTGCGAATTCCTTAATATCGCTTATTCTAGATAAATCTATCTCTTTGCCATAAGCCATCACAATGCTTCTTGCGATAGGATGTGAGCTCATACCCTCGGCCAAAGCAGCCAGCTCAAGAACCTCATCTCTTTCAAGTGTGCTGTGATGAATACCTACTACCTCAAACACGCCCTTTGTCATAGTTCCGGTTTTATCAAAAACCACTATCTTAGTATTCGAAAGCTGCTCCAGATAATTCGAACCCTTAATAAGAACACCTCTTGAAGAAGCTGCTCCTATTCCTGCGAAAAAGCTTAAAGGAATACTGATAACCAAAGCACAAGGACAGCTGATAACAAGGAATGTCAATGCTCTATAGATATAATCTCCAAACTGATTTCCCTGACCCATGATAAGAAGAACCACTGGCGGAATAAGTGCAAGCGCAAGGGCTAGATAACAAACTATAGGTGTATATACCTTCGCAAATCTGGAGATAAACGCCTCTGACTTAGATTTTCTTGAACTTGCATTCTCCACAAGCTCTAATATTCTAGAAACTGTAGACTCACAGAAATCAGTCGTGGTCTCTATCTCTATGACGCCAGAAAGATTTATGCTTCCCGAAAGAACCTCATCGCCTTCCTTGCACTTTCTTGGAACTGACTCTCCGGTAAGCGCAGCTGTGTCCAGGCTGCTTTCTCCTTTAACGACCTTTCCATCGATAGGAATGCGCTCACCTGGCTGAACCACGATGATACTACCGCACTCCACCTCATCTGGCGACACCTGCTTCAGCTTTCCATCTTCCCAGATGTTAGCAAAGTCAGGTCTTATATCCATAAGCTCTGAGATATTCTTTCTGCTCTTTCCTACTGCATAGCTTTGGAACAGCTCTCCTATCTGATAGAATAGCATAACCGCTACACCCTCCTGATAGTCGCCTAAAAGGATAGCGCCTAGCGTAGCCACTGCCATCAGAAAATTCTCATCGAACACCTGCTTATTCTTTATTCCATGCCATGCCTTCTTTAGGATGTCATAGCCTATAATTCCATAAGGAATCATATATAAAACGAATTTTATAATACCGTCCTTAAGCGGTAAAAAGTGCAGTACTATCATTAGTACTGCAGCTGCTATAATTCTATATAAATTTTTCTTCTGCTTCTTATTCATGACTATAAATAAATCTCACAATCTTCTTCTACTGCCTTACAATTCTTAAGAACTGCTTCCATAACATCTGAAGCCTCAGCTCCCTCTTCGAACTCCACTGTCATCTTCAGCGCCATGAAATTAACTGTGGCATCCTTAACGCCTTCAGTCTTCTTAGCAGCCTCTTCCATCTTGTTCGCACAGTTCGCACAATCCACTTCGATCTTATAAACCTTTTTCATATCATTAATCTCCTTTGAATATATTTATATATGAGCATTTGTTCATGTGTTGATATAAATATACTCTTTTATTCTTTCTTTGTCAACATCTTATTTTACCTTAGGACTTCCTCTATCTCACACTCGTGGTCTTAATAAGCCACTTGAGCTGTGAAGACCAAAATCAACCTCATTTTGGTCGTAATTTCTTATACACGCAATATAAGACCAAAAAAAGCCACTTTGTTCACATTTTGTTCACAAAGTAGCTGAAATCAGCCTATTTTTGGTCTTGTGGATGCAACTAGCATATTAAGACCACGAGACTAGGCTAGCCGGAGCTAGAAGGCTGCGCATCTGTTATTGAATTCCTCAAAGAAATCCTCCCCATAAGGAGTCGCGTAGAATACACGCAGAATTTCCATCTGCAAATCCATGTACGCCTTCGAATCTGGTCTCAGCTCACCACACTCAAGCTTTGAAACCACACTCTTCTTTATGTCATGCCATTTAATGAGAAACTCAGAGTATCGCTCATCAGAAACCCCTATCCAGTCACTTACTTTGACATTGCTGGTATCCTTTATCTTACAGCCAAGCTTTTCATCTAAAATAATATATCCAAGCTCAGTTTTATTATTCGTCGACGCATATACACGACCCAAGGGATAAAGCCTGCACATTCCAGGTCTGCAAAAGTGTATGCTGCAGCGGCCATTGCTTAAGAAAGAACACTCTCCCCTGTCCTCTGAATCTGTAGCCACCATTTTCATATGCGGAAGTATGATTCCATCATGATTTCCAAGACTAAGCGGCCCATCCTCTGATATCAGCAGTTCAAATGTAACCATTTCACCGCCTGCCACTTTAAGCTTATGCGTAAGCTGCCATATATCATAAGGATCTAAAATAATGGTATCATCCATATTCTCGCAGCATGCTTGGCAACCCTTGCAGTCATTGCACGCTATCTTCACCTGATCGTTTATATCATATAATATTCCATCCCTGCTATTAGGATAATTCATTCCAAGTATCATATTCCAATCCTCTAAACATAAAATGTTCCAAAAACTTTATATTAGTCTATCGTAGTGGCGTGAATAATTCAAATAGTTTTCTTCTCCTCGCTAAGCTTTCAACATTACACAGAAGTAAAAATGGCGCTATAAACTCACCAAAAATCAAAAAATACTTCTGCACCTTACCAGACGGCAAAGTACAGAAGTATTTTTATTACATGTTTACTACAATATTAAACAGAAATAGCCTAAGCAGAAGTAAATCCAAGAAGTAAAACACAAAACTACACTCTACTACCTATTCTCCGGCTTTGCCTCTCTAGCCATAAGAAGTGCACCCGCTTTTCTGGCATCCAATCCATTAAACAGCACCTCATTTATGACCTCAGTAATAGGCATCGAAACCCCATACTTTTTAGCCAGTACAAGCGCAGATTCTGCAGATACCGCACCCTCTACTACCATGCCGACCTTCTTAATAGCCTCATCCACAGGTATTCCCTGTCCAATGTAGTAGCCAGCCATACGGTTTCTAGAATGGATGGAAGCGCAGGTAACGATGAGGTCGCCCACACCAGTAAGTCCAGCTAAGGTCTCCTCCTTACCGCCCACAGCCACAGAAAGTGCTGAAATCTCTTTTATACCACGAGTGATAAGAGCAGCCTTTGCATTGTCTCCAAAGCCTAGACCATCTGATATTCCGGCTGCAAGAGCGATAACATTCTTAATGGAAGCGCCCATCTCGATACCCATAAGGTCACTGGATGTGTAAACTCTAAAGCTGTCAGTCATAAAGATTTCCTGAAGCTTTTTTGCTATATCATCCTCCTCACAGCCTGCCACTATACAGGTAGGAAGCCCCTTAACTACCTCCTCCGCATGTGTAGGTCCTGAAAGAACAGCTATGTGCTTGTCAGTTCCCAGCTCCTCCAAAAGAATCTGGTGCTGTGTGAGAAGTGTCCCCTTCTCCAAGCCCTTTGTAACAGTGACAGCTATAGAATCCTTATTCATGTAAGGTGCCACATTTTTCGCTGTAGCTCTAGTCGCTACAGATGGAACTGCAAAGAGCAGCACATCGCACTCCGAAGCTTTCGAAATATCTGTAGTTATAGCTATAGACTCACTTATGGTAACACCTGGCAGCTTGTTCGTCTGTCTGGTGGTGCGAAGTTCTGATGCTTCCTCCTCCATAAAGCTCCAGATAATAGGCTCATGGTTATTCGCAAGAAGCAGCTCAGCCAAAGCTATTCCAAAGCTTCCCGCACCCAAAATCAATACCTTAGACATAATAATCCCCCTGCATTAAGCTTTTGTCTTTGGATGGAATGAGAATTTTCTCTCCTCACCCCTTATAAGTCTACCAATATTCGCATGGTGAAGCGCTATTCCAAGAATGCCTACAAGGTAAGTAATAATCAAGGCTTCAGTTAAATATGAACCAGAAAAATGCAGCCAGCCAAGCAGTCCAAATATGGTAGCCTGACTCACCAGCGCTATGATTCCAAGAATGGATCCAAGAGAAACAAATCTTGTGATGGCTACAGTAGCTATAAACACGATGGCACACACTGGAACTGTCTGCGGATAGATAGCTATAGCAAAGCCTAAGGTAGCCGCTATGCCTTTTCCTCCCTTAAACTTTAAAGCGATAGGAAAATCATGTCCGATGATGGCTCCCACAGCCGCATACAGCATGCAAATGTACACATTGTCAGCTGAGTTTTTGAATATCAGCCAGGTAATTACCACAGCCAGCACACACTTTAAAATATCAAGTGCAAGTGTGGTAAAGCCAGCCTTCACACCCAAGGTTCTAAGGGTGTTCGTGGAGCCGATGTTTCCACTGCCCTCTTTAGTAAGATCTACATGTTTAAGCTTTCCGATGATATAGCCTGGCAAAATATTGCCAAAGGCATATCCGATTATAAGTCCAACTATACGACCAAGCATTATTTTTCTTCTCTCTCTCTTATAATAAATTTAAGACTGGTTCCCTCGAAGCCAAAGGATTCTCTAATTCTGTTCTCCAAGTATCTTACATATGAGAAATGACAAAGCTCCTTATCATTTACAAAGAGAACAAATGTAGGTGGGCATACGCCAGCCTGTGTGGTGTAGAAAATCTTTAGTCTCTTACCCTTATCTGTAGGGGGCTGCTGAAGCATGGTAGCCTCTGAGATGATTTCATTCAGCACGCCTGTACCTATTCTCATGTTATTATTTGCTATGACAGCATCTATACATTCATATATCTTTCCAGTGCGTTGTCCAGTCTTAGCTGAGATAAAGATAATGGAAGCATAAGGCATAAAGGAAAGAATCTGGCGAATCTTATCAGTATGCTCATTCATGGTCTTGTCAGTCTTTTCGATGGCATCCCACTTGTTTACAGCCACGATGATACCTTTGCCGCGGTCGTGTGCTATACCAGCTATCTTCGCATCCTGCTCTGTCACGCCCTCTGTGGCATCTATAACGATGAGCGCCACATCAGCCTTTTCCACAGCCGCCACAGCACGAACGATACTGTAGTGCTCTAAGTCCTCCTTTATCTTGGACTTTCTTCGAAGTCCTGCGGTGTCCACAAAGATGTACTCCTTGCCGTTATACTTAACCTTTGTATCTACAGCATCTCTGGTGGTGCCCGCTATGTCAGACACGATTACACGATCCTGTCCGCAGAGCTTATTTACCAGTGAGGACTTACCTACATTAGGCTTTCCGACTACAGCGATTCTAGGAATCTCTTCCTCCTCATCCACATCAGCGCCCGCTGGAAAATGCTCCACCACTGCATCCAAAAGATCACCGAAGCCCAGCTGGTTTACAGAGCTGACAGGGTATGGCTCTCCTATTCCAAGATTATAGAATTCGTAGACGTCAGCCATGTATTTATTAAAATCATCGACCTTGTTTACACAGAGAACCACAGGCTTGTGCGAGCGTCTGAGCATATCCGCTACCTTTGAGTCATTGTCAGTAAGACCCTGCTTAACATCCACCATAAATATGATAACGTCTGCAGTGTCGATAGCTATCTGCGCCTGCTCTCTCATTTGAGAGATAATGATGTCCTTGCTCTCAGGCTCGATACCGCCCGTATCTATCATAGTAAAGTTATAATTCAGCCATGAAATATCTGTGTATATTCTGTCTCTGGTAACACCAGGCGTATCCTTAACTATGGATATACGCTCTTTTGCCAAGGCATTGAAAAGTGTGGATTTCCCCACATTCGGTCTGCCTACTACGGCCACTACTGGTTTTGCCATAATCTATCCTTTCTCTATAAATTCTAGGACCTGTGTCCCAAAATCGAATTAACAAAACTAAATCCATCCGTGTCTACCACAGATACCTTTATATTTAAGGCCTTTCTTAGATCGTCTAAGGTGACATCATCTAGGAATACCTCTTCGTCAGCACGAAGCATATTACAGGGAATCAAAAGCTCATCGCCCAAATCCTTATCCTTAAGCTGTGCGATTAAATCTCCTCCGGTGATAAGACCTGTGACTGTAATAGAAGGTCCAAAGAAATCATTCCTGATAGCCAGCGACTGCCCGGAAATATGCGTAAACTTTGCGCACACATCCTTAAAAAGCTTTTCTATCTCAGGCTGAACCAGCACGCCAGACACCAGCGTCACACGCCTCTTCTTTGGGAAAAATGGCTTCTTTGTCAGGGCGATTGCCTCATGCACCTCGTCCATGAGAAGCCTCACCATTCCCACGCCATTTTCCAGCTGGTTATAGCCATCATAGTGCTCTTCTCCCGGAATCGGAAGACCTGCTGTTATATACCATTCATCGGAGGCCTGCACGAAATGCGTGCCATACTTTTCCATAGCCAGACCTTGCCACTTTTCTATTTGAGAAACCACAGCAAATGCTTCATCTTTCGTAAAGGCTCTGGCTGGATACAAGCCCTCTCGATATTTCGTCATTCCGATAGGAACCACCGACATGGACTCTAAGCATGGATGGAAGCTAAACAGATCACCTATCGTCCTATCCAGCTCCTCCTTGTCATTTAAGTCAGGAACCAAAACCACCTGTGCATTCATAGGTATATTCGCCTTCGCCAGCTTATCTATTTTAGCAAGGATATCTCCTGCGAACCTATTGTTCAAAAGCTTGCATCTAAGCTCTGGGTTCGTGGCGTGCACTGATATATTAATCGGTGCCAGCTTGTAGGCTATGATTCGGTCCAGATCCTCTAAGGACATGTTTGTGAGTGTAACATAATTACCCTGTAAAAAAGATAATCTGGTATCATCATCCTTAAAGTAGATGGTCTCACGCATACCTGGTGGATTCTGGTCTATAAAGCAAAAGACGCATTTGTTCCGACAGGATTTATAGTCATCCATCAGACCATTCACAAATATAACCCCAAGATCCTCAGACAGCTCCTTTTCTATGTGAACCATCTGCTCCTGACCGTCTCTTAATATCTTTATATCAAGACTTGCATCATCACTGTAAAAATGATAGTCAAAGATATCATTCAAATCCGCGCCATTTATGCTAAGCAGCTCATCATTCTCCCTTAGAATGCCATCTGCAGGCGAAAGCGGCGTAACAGATTTAATTTTGTGTGAAACAGTCTCTTTACTCATCTTATGTAATCAAATGCGTTCTTAATGTATGTAAGCTCGTCGCCCTCTATGGATACGACATCGTATCTTACGCTGACATCTCCTATTCTCTTCGAAAAACGATAGTAGTCGCTCACCATGCATATGGTTTTCATCTTTCGAAAGCCCACAGCCTCCGCTGGCGAACCGCTTGCCCCTGTGGTTCTGTATTTCACCTCCACGAACACCAGATAACCCTCATCTTTTGTGATAAGGTCTATCTCACCTACCTTGCATCTAAAGTTTTTCTCTATTATTTCATGACCCTGTTCTTTTAAAAAACGCGCAGCAAATGCTTCATACCTTTCGCCCTCTGCCCTTTTATTTAATGTGTTAGAACTTGCCATGCTCTGATAACTTTTCCCTTACCTTGTCCATTCCATTTACAAAAACTAAGATCTCCGCTACCACCTCATACAGCTCAGGCGGAATGGCATCTCCTAGCTGCAGCGTACTGAGCGTCTGTGCCAGGTCGTTATCCTTATAGAAAGGCACATCATGCTCCTTGGCCTCCTCGATAATCCTCTCAGCCACAGCGCCCTTACCGGTCGCCACTATCTTAGGCGCCATGTCGCCCGGCTCAAATGCCAGCGCCACCGCCGTCTTGTTCTTGTCAAACTCTTTTTCTGCCATCCTTAAGCCTGCATATCAAACGAATATCTGCGAACGAAATTATCAGCTTTAGTATCCTGCTTCAAAAAGTCTGCCACAAAATCAGACTTCGCCTCATCATCCGCAGAAACAGAAAACTTACAATTATAGCCCTTCTTATTAAGTGCAGCCTCCAAAAGTCCCAGGTTATCCTCTATGATTTTCATAGAGATTTCATCCTCTAAAACCCAGTCACACTTAACATCCTTATTTTTAAGCTTAACAGAAATATCTGTACTGCCAAGATTCTTCAAATCAAAGTGCAAAAACGCAGTAAGCTCATCGTCCGGTCCTAGTACCTTGGCCTTTCTTCCACCACTGTAAACATAGAGCTCGCCCGTGGCATTCTGGTTTGCCATTTTAAGCGGAATCTGAACAAAATTATAGAACTCATTAAACTGATTCTGGAAATTTAGATTTCCAGTGAACTTATCTATACTTTCCCTGGCTGCGCCCGCCGCCTCCTGTGGCAGCTTCTCAAGTGACTCTATTATCTTGCTTGTATCTAAATTTATCTTCGCAAAAAGATTCTTAACTACATCCTTATCCTTCGTCTGCTCTGGAGAAAGACGCCAGGCATCATCGAAGGAATCCTTTAATAGCTTTGAAAAATGCTTCGTGCCAAACAGCTTTTTAACCGCCTGCTGTTCCTCTGGCTGCTCCAACTTAGCAGCAAAGTCTACCACAGCCTTTAAAACATCCTTAGCCTTTACCTCTGGCTTTAAATGTCCATCCTCGTTAAAAAGTTCTTTTTTCTCCTCGATAAAGCCTTTAAACTCCTTAACAGAAGTTTCCAGCTTCATAAGCTCCTTGTCGGAGATAACATCCTTTAATACCTGGTTTTTAGTCTCACCCTCGAAGATTTTTATCTCTTCTTTTAAAGCAGGTTTCAATGCTTCAGTAGTTTCAGGCGCCTTAGAATCCTCTACATCCTTATCTATCACAGGAATACTGCTATCTATATTCTTAGCATTTGCCGCATTCTCTGCATTTACTGCAGGCTCTGCCACACTCTGCTCTGACCTTTCACTCACATCCGGCAGCCTGGTATCTAACACATTAAGTATATCCTTAGCTAACCCTATGCTTTCCTTTGGACTTAGACTCTCACTGCCAAGTAGCTTGCCCAGCTCATCCGAAACCTTTGCCACATCCTCTCCGAGCTGCGCCTGGTCTGCGACAAATGCTTCATAGTGCTTTGCATTTTCTGCTGTGACTGGAATCTCGTATTTATTCATCTCCACGATCGTCTGTGGATTTATATCAGGATGAGCCACCACCTGCCTGTTCATATTAAGGACAGACTCAGAATTTACAGACATGCCATTTCTCATCATGGAATCTATCATCAGAATAGATTCGCCGGATACACGCACTCCGGCATTATTAAGCGCTCCCTGAACTATCGGATTCGAGCCCACCTCGGAGCTTATGCTCTTTAGCGCAATAGTGTGACCATCATTAGCTTTAACCTGAAAGAAAACACTCTGTCCTTTTTCGATATTCACTCCTGCATCCAGCCTGGCCAGAAGTGAGCTTCCATTAGTAAGACCTATAGTTACATTTTCCCCGTTTACAGAGAGTACACTTCCCTCGAAGATAGAACCCTTAGGAAGCATATCAAAAAGCGTGGAGTTCAGTCTCGCAGGCACAGACTGACCCATGTCAGCCATGGTCTTTCCTGCAGAGGTATTAGCTATGTAATTATTTAAAAGGTCTGTAATCTGCATTTATTAGATAAAATTACCTATAAAACTTCTTCTGTGAATAGGGCAAGGACCCATTTTCTTGAGCGCTTCTATATGCTCTGCCGTGCCATAGCCTTTGTTCTTAGCAAAATTATACCCAGGATACTCCTTGTCGAGCTCCACCATCAGCCTGTCTCTTGTAACCTTTGCAATTATGCTGGCTGAAGCTATGCTAACTGACTTCGCATCACCCTTAATGATAGGCACCTGCTTAATATCCACACCCGGAATAGTAACAGCATCATTCAAAAGAACATCAGGCTTAATCGGCAACGAATTTATGGCATCTCTCATAGCCTCATAGTTAGCCTGAAGAATGTTTATCTCGTCTATTCTTTTAGGGCTGGCCATGCCAACGCCCACCGCCAAGGCCTTCGCCTTTATTTCATCGTACAGCTCCTCTCGCTTAGCTTCTGAAAGCTTTTTAGAGTCGTTTACGTATAAAATCTCACAATCCTTCGGCAGAATCACACAGGCAGTCACCACAGGACCAGCCAGTGGTCCCCTTCCCACCTCATCTATTCCAGCTATATAGGAAAAAGCATCATATTCTCTTTCGTATGAGCGCATAGCATACAGTCTTTCGCGCTCCTTTGAAAGCTTTTCCAGCTTCTTAATAGCCTGATTCACCAGCTTTGCGGTGCCTGGTCTTCCATCAGCGATATATTTGTCTACCAGCTTTTCCAAATCCTCCGGAAGAGCATTCTGAAATTCAATCTGAATCTCTGCAATAGATTTATTAGTCAATGTTGTCCACCATACCCCATACATTGAATGGGAAAACTCTAAGCCATGCCTTACCTACGATAATATCACGCTTAACATTTCCTACAGCATCATATCTTGAGTCGGTAGAATGCTTTCTGTTATCTCCAAGCACGAAGTACTCATCACTTCCCAGCTTAAGTGTCTGAGCTGCCCTACCTGCGTATGTGAATGGCTCTGTGCCATAGCCCTCATATAATCTCTGTCCGTTTATATAGATAGAGCCATCTGCATCTATAAAGACCTCCTCACCTGGAAGGCCGATGATTCTCTTTATAAGAAGCTGCTCCTCACCTGTCGCATCGCATGGGAATACTATGATTTCAAAGCGCTGTGGATCTCTGAGTCTATATGATATCTTTTCTACTATAAGGCTCTCCCCATCGTGAAGGGTGTCGTACATAGAATTTCCATTTACTACAGTTCTTTGACCGACAAATGTGAGAATAAGCCATACACACAGCATAGCTATTCCAAGATGAAGAATAAGGCTGAACACCTCCTTAACCACTTCCTTAGGTGTCATAGGCTCATCTTCACTAGTGTCATCTGCCTGATACACATCCTCTTTTACTTCATCATCTAACTTTAAGCCTAAAAGTTCCTTATCGCTCATCGCTCACTACCTCCAACGAAATTTGCCCAAGCAAACCCTTTCTAAACTCATCTATAATTACACTGGCAGCCTTGTCAAAATCCGGCTCGTTTCCTTTTTTTAGAAAATGCCTGCTATCTGCTACAGCCTCTATTATTTTGACAGGTTCATTATCCTCGTCCACACCGTATCTTTGGCTCAAAGCGCCTGGCTTTACCAAAAGCAGCTTCTTTACCAGCTCAAAGCACAGCTCTCCAGTTTCTATAATGTTATCATTTATAGAACCGACAAATGCAAGATTATGCCCTACTTCCACATCCTCAAACTTAGGCCACAAAATCCCCGGCGTATCCAAAAGCTCCACCGCCTTGTTTAGCCTGATCCACTGCTTTCCCTTGGTGACACCTGGTTTATTCCCAGTATTAGCCACCGCCTTTCCCGCAAAGCAGTTTATAAAGGTGGACTTTCCCACATTAGGTATTCCGCATACCATGGCTCTGATAGGCCTGTTCTTTATGCCGCGCTTCAAATCGCGCTCCCTTTTCGCCTCACATACCTTATCCAGCGTGGCATTTACCATTCTAACAGACGCCTTATCCCTGGCATCCAGAGCCACCGCATATATCCCTTGTGACTCATAGTGTGAAATCCACTCCTTTGTGATACCTTTGTCTGCCAGATCAGCCTTATTCAAAAGTATCAGCCTAAGCTTTCCATTCGCAAGCTTTGCAATCTCCGGATTAGATGACGAAAAAGGCAGCCTGGCATCCCTAATCTCTATTACCAGATCTATGAGCTTAAGATCCTCCTGCATGGATCTAACAGCCTTAGTCATGTGACCTGGATACCACTGAAGCTCCATTAATTACCCCTTTCAAATATCATCCAAACCTTACCTACGATATTATTTATATTAACATTTCCAATAGTTTCAAATCTGCTGTCTTCCGATGAATTTCTATTATCTCCCAGCAAAAAATATTCGTTATCCTTAAGCGTTATGGTATTTCCAGCCACACCTGCATTTATAATGCTCTCAGTGATACCTGGCTGCACATACTCAGTGCCATTCACATAAAGCTTACCATTTTTTATGAGAACCTCATCGCCTGGCAATGCTACTATACGCTTTATGGAAAGATCCGCATTCACATTCGTATATGGCTTAAAGACTACTATATCGCCCACATCAGGCTCCTTCAGCTGATATATGAGCTTATCCACCAAAACCTTAGACTGTGAAGCAATGGTCGGCTCCATAGAAAGGTTCGTACATCTAACCTGTGTTCCAAAATAAATCACACAAAAGTATGCTAAAGCAACCGCCAAAATAACATCCACCGCATATATGACAATGGTTTTAATCAGGCCAGTGTTCACCGACGCTCTTTTTTTATTAAAATTCAGGCCATCACGCCTTTTAATCTTTTTTAACTCATACATAACTACGTATTATAGCATAACTTTCCATATCTTGAAAGTGTAAATATAGGCGCAAAAAAAGAGCTCCGTTTCACAACGAAGCTCTTAGCAAAACAAGGATTAGTTTAACTCCTTAACCTTAGCCTTCTTACCAGTAAGCTGACGAAGGTAGTTAAGCTTAGCACGACGAATCTTACCCTTACGAACTACTTCGATCTTCTCGATGTTAGGGCTGTGAAGTGGCCATGTCTTCTCAACGCCTACTCCACCAGATGACTTACGTACAGTAAATGTCTCACGGTTAGAACCGCCCTGACGCTTAAGTACAGTTCCCTCAAAGATCTGGATACGCTCACGGTTACCCTCTTTGATCTTTGCATAAACCTTTACAGTATCACCTACTGCAAATGAATCAACAGATTCCTTAAGCTCTGCAGCTTCGATTTCCTTAATGATGTCCTGATTTGCCATAATTTCCTCCTAAATATATACGATGTTCTTATAAATCTTCTTTACAGAGGACCATCCTTAATACACAACTTGTTCAATATAACATAGTGAACGTTAAAACGCAAGAACTATTATTCCAAGCCAGCCAACAGATGAATAAGCATTTCTCCCACATCTAGAGCCACATCTAAAATGCACTCCTTAATAGCCGGAATAAGAATCGACTTATTTTCATCTGTAGTAACCTCGTAAACATCATTGGCACCAGTGGAAATGACATCAGTAAGCGTACCTAAAGCACGTCCGTCATCTGTCTTTACCTTAAGGCCTATGAGGTCAGCCGCAAAGTATTCATCCTTTTTAAGCTTCACCCTGTTTTCCTTGGTTACATAAAGATTACAGTTCTTGTATTTTTCTACTAGGTTTATATCATCATACCCTTTAAAGTGCAGAATCACGAGATTCTTCTGAGGGCTGGCCTTTGTACATTCAAGAGTGATTAGCTCTTTTCCATCATACAAAAGCAAATCCTTCATTCCTTTAAACCGACTGATATCATCGGTCATAGGAAACACCTTGACATCTCCCTTTATGCCATGGGTCTGAGTGATAGCACCTACCTGATATAAATCATCTAAATTAGTCTTCATCGACAATGTCCACTATGACTTTCTTATCTTCTCTGGTCGCTGCTGCCTTAACTACTGCTCTTATAGACTTAGCTATTCTACCCTGCTTACCAATGACCTTACCCATGTCGGATGGTGCCACTCTAAGCTCTACGATAGTAGCCTTCTCTTTAACAGTTTCAGTTACAACTACCTGATCTGGATGATCTACCAGAGACTTAGCGATAACCTCTACTAATTCTTTCATAGTTTCCTGCTTTCGATTAGATTACTTCTGGATGCCAGCGTTCTTGAAAAGACGTGCTACAGTCTCGGTAGGCTTTGCACCGTTAGCAATCCACTTCTTAGCAGCATCAGCATCTACTGTTACAGCTGCTGGCTCCTGATTTGGATCATAGGTTCCGATTTCATCGATGAAACGACCATCACGAGGTGCTCTCTCATCTGCTACGATGATACGATAGATAGGTCTCTTCTTCTGTCCCATTCTTCTTAAACGAATCTTAACTGCCATTTTCTTATCCTCCTAAAGATAAAATAAATAATAATTTTCTAGGCTTATATTAGAAAGGGAAACGCATTCGTCCCTTACCCTTGCCCATGAGTGAAGGCATCTGCTTCATCATTTTCTTCGACTGCTCGAACTGCTTGATAAGGCGATTTACCTCTGCTATATCAACACCTGCTCCAGCGGCTATACGCCTCTTTCTGCCTGGATTGATCAATTTAGGATTGGCTCTCTCCTTCTTAGTCATGCTAAGGATGATAGCCTCTGTGTGCTTTAGCTTTTTATCATCCACGGCATCATTTATCTGAGCCATCTGCGAACTGTTCATACCTGGAAGCATAGAAAGAATCGAGGTCATACCACCCATCTTTTTCATCTGCTCCATAGAAAGAAGAAAATCATTGAAATCAAATTCATTCTTCTTCATCTTGCGGCCCAGCTCCTTAGCCGCATCTTCATCTATATTAGCCTGTGCCTGCTCTATTAAAGAAAGCACATCTCCCATTCCAAGGATTCGGCTAGCCATACGGTCTGGATAAAACTGCTCCAGATCTGTAAGCTTCTCTCCCATACCGGCAAAGAGTATAGGCTTTCCTGTGACAGCCTTTATAGAAAGCGCTGCACCACCTCTGGTATCACCGTCAAGCTTAGTTAAGATAACACCATCTATACCTATCTGGTCATTAAAGGACTGAGCTACAGTCACAGCATCCTGACCAGTCATGGCATCTACTACCAAAACCGTATCTGCCACATCCACGACTTCCTTAATAGACTTAAGCTCGTCCATCATGTCCTCATCTACATGAAGACGACCGGCTGTATCTAATATCAAAAGATCACAGTTTCTTTTCTTTGCCTCTTCCACTGCAGCCTTCGCGATGTCGCTTACCTTGTGGTCACAGCCCATATCAAATACAGGTATGCCAAGCTTTTCACCGTTTATCTTTAACTGCTCTATAGCTGCAGGTCTGTATATATCAAGAGCTGCCAGAAGTGGTGTCTTGCCCTTTGAGATAAGCTTATGTGCCAGCTTCGCAGCGGTGGTAGTTTTACCAGCACCCTGAAGACCGACCATCATAATGACAGTCACCGAAGCTCCGCCTCTAAAGGTAAGAGAAGCACTCTCTGAGCCCATAAGGCTCGTAAGCTCTTCATTTACGATTTTAATAACCATCTGCGCCGGATTCAAACCGTTCATAACATCACTGCCGACGGCGCGCTCTGTCACAGATGCGATAAACTGCTTTACCACCTTAAAGTTTACATCAGCCTCGAGTAAAGCGAGCTTAACCTCTTTCATGGCAAGCTTTACATCATCCTCTGAAAGTCTGCCCTTGCCTCTTAAATTCTTAAATATGCCTGACAGCTTTTCTGATAATGAATCAAATGCCATTACAAATCCTCTAAAATCGACTTAGAAATCTTTTCTATAGATAAAAGTGTCTCCATAGTAGGCTCAGCTTTAGTGAGCTCTTCTATGTCAGATATGCTCTTTTTAATATGCATAAACTTATTAACAAGACCGAGCCTGCTCTCATAGCCCTCGAGCTTAGCTGTACATCTTTTTATGATGTCGTGAGCCGCCTGCCTGGTGGTTCCTTCCATCTGTGCCAGCTCTGAAAGCGACATATCATCCGTTATATAAGCTTCATATATATCCTTCTGATGTTCGTTTAGGAGTTCCCCATAAAAATCAAAAAGATAGCCCCTGTAGATTCTTTCATCCATAACAGGGGCTATCTTACTATAATAGCTTATTTGTGTCAAGTATTTTTTCTTTACACAACAAATGTATTTTATACATTTATAACTGCTTCTACTCCAAGGAGCTCCTTATTAGCCTCAAGGATAGGATTTATCACATCTCTTAAGTATACCTCTACCTGACGAGGTGCGCGTCCTACGTAAAGCTCAGGCTTCATAGTCTCACTTAACTCCTCTAAGGTCATAGGGAAGTCTGGGTTAGCTGCGATAAGTTCAAGAAGGTTATTATCCTTACCCTCTACCTTTACATTCTTACCTGCCTCCATAGACATGGTTCTAATCTTCTCATGAAGCTCCTGTCTATTTCCGCCATTCTTTACAGCATCCATCATAATATTCTCTGTAGCCATAAATGGAAGCTCTGACATAAGCCTCTTAGTGAGAACCTTGTCATATACTACGAGACCATTGGTAACATTTATGCAAAGATCCAAAACACCATCTGTAGCCAAAAAGCCCTCTGCTACAGAAAGTCTCTTATTAGCAGAATCGTCAAGCGTTCTCTCAAACCACTGAGTGGCTGAGGTGATGGCTGGATTAAGCGCATCTATCATAACATAGCGGCTAAGAGATGCTATACGCTCAGATCTCATAGGATTTCTCTTATACGCCATAGCAGATGAACCGATCTGACTCTTCTCAAATGGCTCCTCTACCTCCTTAAGATGCTGTAAAAGTCTGATATCATTACTCATCTTATGAGCGCTGGCTGCGATACCTGCTAAGATATTGCAGACTCTGGTATCCACCTTTCGTGAGTAGGTCTGTCCACTTACTGGATAGCACTCCTTAAAGCCCATCTTACGAGCAATCATTGGATCTATCTTATCGATAGTCTCATTATCATCATTAAAGAGCTCCTTAAAGCTTGCCTGTGTACCAGTAGTACCCTTAGAGCCAAGAAGCTTTAAGCTTCCGAGCACATAATCCAGATCCTCTAAGTCCATCACGAACTCATTCATCCAAAGTGTAGCACGCTTGCCTACTGTGGTAGGCTGAGCTGGCTGAAAGTGAGTGAATGCAAGGGTTGGCATATCCTTGTATGAATCTGCGAACTTTGCGAGGGTAGCTATAACGTTCACGAGCTTCTTTCTTATCAAAAGAAGTGCGTCTCTCATGATGATAATATCTGTATTATCACCTACATAGCAGCTGGTAGCGCCCAGATGAATGATACCTGCAGCCTTAGGACACTGCTGTCCGTAGGCATACACATGGCTCATTACATCATGTCTAACTTCCTTCTCACGAGCCTTTGCCACATCATAGTTTATATCTGTGATGTGCTGCTTCATCTCGTCTATCATATCCTGTGTGATGGTAGGCTGGCCATTCTGCGAAAGACCGAGCTCCATCTCTGTCTCAGCTAAAGCGATCCAGAGTCTTCTCCAGGTAGAGAACTTCATATCCTGTGAAAAAATGTACTGCATCTCCTTAGATGCATAGCGCTCAGAAAGAGGGCTGATATATCCGTCCGTGCTAGGCATTTGCACTCTCCTTTATAAGTTATAATTAAAGATCCTTACCAGTAAGAAGCTTATAAGCCTCTAAATACTTCTCGATAGTCTTGTCGATTACATCCTGTGGAAGAAGGTAATCACTGTCTGGGTTAGCCTTTAACCAGTCGCGAACGAACTGCTTATCAAAGCTTGGCTGACCATGGCCTGCCTCATAGCCCTCAAGTGGCCAGAAGCGTGATGAATCAGGGGTGAGCATCTCATCAGCAAGCACCACCTCACCATTCTCATCCAAACCGAACTCGAACTTAGTATCAGCGATGATGATACCCTTTGTAAGTGCGTACTCGGCACACTTCTTGTAAAGAGCGATAGTAGCATCCTTAATCTTGGTAGCGTACTCCTCGCCGTGTCCAGGGTATGCCTTCTCGATTACCTCGATAGAACGCTCAAATGAAATATTCTCATCATGGTCGCCGATCTCAGCCTTTGTAGAAGGTGTGTAAATTGGCTCAGGGAGCTTATCTGACTCCTTAAGTCCCTCTGGAAGCTTAATACCGCACACAAGTCCAGTCTCCTTATATGAAGCCCAGCCTGAACCGGTGATGTAGCCTCTTACGATACACTCTACAGGAAGCATCTCAAGCTTCTTAACGAGCATAGACTTTCCTTCGTACTCAGCATTCTGGAAATCAGCAGGCATATCCTTTGTGTCACATGAAATCATGTGGTTAGGAATGATATCCTTTGTGTACTCAAACCAGAACTTACTCATCTGGGTTAAAACGGTACCCTTCTTTACGATTTTATTCTTTAAAATAACGTCAAATGCAGAGATTCTGTCGGTAGCTACCATAATGATAGAATCGCCATTATCATATACTTCTCTAACTTTTCCCTCTTTAATTGGCTTCATGACTATTCCTCCTATTTTTTAATCAAAAGTGACTTACCTGTCATCTCAGCAGGCTGCTCTAAGCCCATAATCTCAAGCAAGGTAGGTGCGATATCGCAAAGAGCGCCGCCCTCTCTTAAGGTATAAGCACTATCATAGTTTACAAGGATAAATGGAACTGGGTTAGTAGTATGAGCGGTATGAGGCTTTCCTGTCTCATAATCGATCATCTTCTCAGCGTTTCCGTGGTCGGCGCAGATAAACATAGCTCCGCCTACCTCCTTGACTGCATTTACTGCGTCTCCTACCAAAGAATCCACTCTCTCTACAGCCTTAACAGCAGCCTCGATAACACCAGTATGTCCTACCATATCTGGATTTGCAAAGTTTATAATGATTACATCATACTTGTCAGACTTTATAGCCTCCACGAGATCCATTCCTACCTCTGGAGCGCTCATCTCTGGCTTAAGGTCATAGGTAGCTACATCCTTAGGGCTGTTTACAAGGATACGAGCCTCATCCACATTTGGATCCTCGATACCGCCGTTGAAGAAGAAGGTAACATGAGCGTACTTCTCTGTCTCTGCGAGACGAAGCTGAGTCTTTCCACACTTAGCGAGGTACTCACCTAAGGTATTAGAAATAGACTCCTTCTCAAATGCGATATGCTTGTTAGGGATAGACT
>JAZRWF010000069.1:0-8758 GCA_045599565.1 Lachnospiraceae bacterium | reverse complement strand
TGATAACTATCGTCAGCCTGTACCTGAATCTTATGTAGTTACAAAAACCGTAAATAACCTGGGTGGTTTTACAGGTGATGCAAAAAAGAATTACTTCAAGAACCCACAGGATATGTTCGTAGATAATCAGGATAATATCTATGTAGTGGATACTGGTAATAACAGAATCGTAAAGCTCAATAGCGATTTTAAGACAGTAGCAGTATTCGAAGGACCTGATAAAAAATTTAAGAACCCACAGGGTATATTCGTGGATGAGGATGGTGATATGTTTGTATCTGATACAGATAATCATAGAATCGTTCACATGGATCCAAATGGAGGGTTCGTAGAGGAATTTAATAATCCGGAGTCCAGCTTAAAGACTGGTGATGTGTTTACGCCATCTAAGCTTATCGTAAGCCAGACTGGTTACATCTATGTAGTCCGTGGTGAGAATATCATGGCTATCGATGGTAACGGAGAGTTCAGAGGCTACTACGGACAGACTAATATTGGATATAACCTCACTGAGGTTCTCATGCGTATGTTCGCATCAGAGGATCAGCAGAAGTTTATCAAGAAGCGTCTTGCATCTTCCTTTATAAATCTTGACCTTGGAAGCGATGGTATGATATATGCCACCTCTATGGAAAGAGAAGAGGGAGAGCTTAAGAAGCTTAATTCTGTAGGAACTAACATCTATAGAAAGTATAAGACAGTAGGAAATTCTATAAATAATCCTATCACCACTTTCATAAATAAAAAGATTCTTTCTACAGCTATAGCTGGAAACAGCTTCAGATTCGGTGAGTACTTCGATGATGATTATAACTTCATCGAGCCTATATTCACTGATATCTGTGTAGATAATGATGGAGTGGTAACAGTTATCGAGCAGCTTAATGGTAAGGTTTACCAGTATGACCAGGATGGAAACATGCTTGTGGCATTCGGTGGCTTGGGTGAGCAGAAGGGAACCTTCACTAGAGCATCTGCTATCGATGTTACCAGTGATGGAACTATTCTTGTGCTTGATCAGATTAACTGCAGTATTCAGGCATTTGAGCCTACAGAGTTCATCGGATATGTACATGAGGCTGTAGGAGCCTATAATGCAGGTGACTATCAGAAGTCGTATGAGATTTGGAATAAGGTTCTTTCGATAGATGAAAATTATGACCTCGCACATGTAGGTATTGCAAAGGCTTACTATAAGCAGGGGCAGTATAAGAAGGCTATGGATGAGTCGAAGATAGTAAGCGACAGAGATGTCTATACTATGGCATTCGATGAGTATAAGTATGAAGTGCTTAGAGCAAACTTCGCTAAGATAGTTCTGATAGCGCTTCTTATCATAGCAGCCATTGTTATTCTGCTGAAGATTTTTGTAAAGCATGCTAAGATAGCATATTGGAAGTTTATCGAGGATAAAAATTCTAAGATGGGATTAGGGCAGGGTCTTCTGTTTGCTTATTATTCGATCCTGCATCCATTCGATGCACTCGAGGCTGTAAAGTATAAGAAAGAGAAAATAAATATGGCAGTGCCATTTATCTTGCTTGCCACAGCTTACATTGTTCGTATGGCATACCTTTTCGTGGTACACTTCCCACTAGCTTCTATAGAAGTGGCTGATATAAATCCATTGTTCGAGGCGGTTAAGCTGTTCCTCTTCCCACTTGTGTGGATACCAGCTTCATTCATGGCTACATCTATTTCAGGCGGTGAGTCAAAGAGCAGAGAGATATTTTTTGTATCAGGTATGTCGATGGTGCCATTCATTATTATAAATGCACCACTTATGTTCCTCTCGAACCTTATGTCTAAGAGCCAAAAATCATGGTATGGTGTGTTTGGATCAGTGGCTATACTTGGAATGTTCCTTATTCTGTTCTTTGGACTGATGGTGCTTAACAATTACTCATTTGGAAAAACTGTAGGAATGACCTTTGTAACAGCGTTCCTCATTTTGGTAGTACTTTTAGTAGCATTGATAGTGTACATCCTTTCAGGACGTATGATTCAGTTTGTAATATCAATCATGAATGAGTTTAGACTCAATTTCCTATAATGAGAAAGGACGTAACAGATAAATGGTTAAGCAGTTTATAAAAGAACGAATAGGAACCATTATCCTTCTTGTAATCGTAGCAGCTATGCTTCTGTCTGGTTTCTTCAGCATAAAGAAGGCTAGACAGAATGCCATCACCTATACTGAGGACTATGAGGCACCAGAGGGAAATGCAAAGCTTACTGGCAAGGGTTCATACGCTTCCATCGCGAAGACCGACAGCCTTGAGCTTTTCTATAATGATGTTAAGGGTTCCATTAAGATCAAGGATCTTAAGAGCGGAAATGAATGGAAGTCTATATGTGATGAAGAGGTATATGACATGTCCAGTGTAAATGGACAGTGGTCAGCCTATCTTCAGTCGCCAGTTACAGTGTCATATAATGACTTGAAAAAGCGTGACTCTGGTGTTAAGAAAATCTTTGCGAACAAGGATTGTACATACCTTGAATCAGAGCCTATAGATGGCGGAATAGCTGTCACATATGGTTTCTTGAAGCAGGGACTATTTCTGACAGTAGAGTATAAGCTTGATGATGACCAGCTTGTAGTAAGAGTTCCTTGGGATAAGATAAGAGAGGAATCAAAGTACGCTATCACCATAGTAGAGCTTCTGCCATTCCTCGGAGCGCAGGATAACAGTATAGATGGTTATCTTTTCTATCCAGATGGTTCAGGTGCTATCAGCTCGTATGAGCTTTCTGATACCAGACCTTCTAATGTAAAGTCATCTACATACTATACATATACTAACAGACATGTAAATTTTGCTAATTTATTAGAGTCTGAAAACTATGACAGATATACAGCAGCTCTTCCAGTATTTGGAATTAAAAACGGGGATAAGGCAATGTTTGCTACATTCACCGAGGGTGCTGAGAATACTGCTGTAGTGGCATATCCTTCAGGATATGTAGTAGATTTGAACCACATCGGTTTTGAAATCTACACCAGAAATGTGTTTAATGTAGATATGTACAGCATTTCTACTGGCAGAGATTCTAATGTAACTGGTGGTTCGGTGCAGCGTGTAGATAAGAATCTGATTCAAAGAGACAGAGAGGCAAGATACTTCTTCCTTTCAGGTGATCAGGCAAACTATGGCGGCATGGCGAATGTATATAGAAATTATCTCATAGAGTCAGGTCAGCTTTCAGATGCCATGACTGGTAATGAGCAGATGTCACTTTCTCTGGCACTTCTCATGGGCACTGAGAAGGACGGTATGGTCTTTAAGGAGCCTGTCACCATGACTACCTTTGAGCAGACGGAGGATATTCTTAAAGAACTGAACTCTATGGGTGTAGATAACACTCAGGTAGTGCTAAAAGGATGGATAAAGGGCTATGCAGACTATGCTAACTGGGGTATAGCTAATGGCTTAGGCGGAAAGGGCGGACTTAAGGATTTAAATAAGTACGCTGAGGAAAATACTAACAATAAGCTGTATCTTGCGAACCAGTTTACTATAGCTTCATCTGAGACGAAGGGCGTTACTGAGAATAAGGATGTGGCTTATGATGGACTCGGTGTAGAGATGTCTCGTGAGTCTTTCTCGGGTACAGAGTATTATATGCTTAGTGCAGATGCTTCTGTAAGGTTTAATGAGAAATTCTTAAAAAGAATAGATAAGTATGATAGCATCGGAGTGGCGTACGAGAATCTTGGAAAGATAGTTTTCGGTGATTACAATGAAAATCATCCGTTCACTAAAGCAGAGGCTGTTGAAAAGCTTCAGTCTATTCTCGTTTCAGCTAAGAATGCAGGCCATAGCGTGGCTGTAGATGGTGCTAACCAGTATGTATATAAGGATGCAGGCTTTATATATGATATGAAGGAGGATTCCTTCGGGCTTAATGTTACAGACTATGCAGTGCCATTTGTTCAGATGGTAATATCAGGTATGATTCCTTACTCTACAGAGGGTGCAGGAAACCTTTCATATGACCTGGATATTCAAAAGCTTAAGTGGATAGAGTACGGTTCGCTTCCATACTTCTACCTCACAGCTGAGTCAGCGCTTAATCTGGTAGATACAGATTATGATGATCTGTTCTCATCTACATTTGACGATTGGAAGCAGACGGTGGCTGATACATATAGCGAGTTTAAGACGAACTTCAGTGATGTGTATGGTCATCAGATGGTAGATCATAAAATTCTGCTTAAGGATGTGGCTAAGGTTACATATGATAATGGTATATCTATCTATGTAAACTACACAAAGGATAGCGTAAAGGTAGAAGGTCAGACGATAGAACCTAAGAGTTACCTGATAGTTAAGGGAGGAAATTAAGATGGCTTCTAAATCTAAGAAAAAATTTAGACTGACCCTCACTACGAGGAACTCCCTTAAGGGACTAGTGTTTGTAACACCGTTTATTATCGGTCTGATAGCATTCTTCGTATATCCTATATTCTTCTCACTCAGAATATCTGTGGCAGAGAGCATAAAGATTATAGGTATGAAGCTTTCAGGCTTTACATTCAAGCATTACATAAAGGCCTTCGTGGTGGATGTAGATTTCTTGCCTACATTCTGGAGTTCAGTTAAGGAAACGCTTACTAACTTTCCTCTTACTATAGTGCTTTCTCTTATTATCGCCATTCTTTTGAATAGGGATATTAAGGCAAGAGGCTTCTTTAGAGTGGTATTCTTCATTCCTTTCCTTTTGGGAAGCGGTGAAGTTATGCAGCAGATTTTAAATCAGGGTGTTGACCGTGCAGTACTTAATGTAAATGATGGTCGTCTGATTCCTTACAATGTACTGATGTATTTTGGTTCGACCGTAATGGATGTAGTACAGACAGTCTTGAGCCGACTGGTAACTGTACTTTGGGGATCAGGTGTTCAAATCCTTCTCTTCCTTTCGGGTCTTCAGTCTATCTCGCCATCCCTTTATGAGGCGGCGAAGATAGATGGAGCTACAGAGTGGGAAATGTTCTGGAAGATAACCATTCCTATGATCAGCCCTATGATGCTTCTTTGCATCGTGTACACACTGGTAGATTCATTTACGAATATTAGAAATCCGCTTCTGGGATATATAAAGACATACGGCTTTGCAAATGCGGAATTCTCGTATGGTGCTGCACTCGGATGGATTTATTTCGCGTTCGTAGCACTTTTGGTAGCTATAGTATTTGGTATTATGAAGAAGTACATTCATACTAATGAAGTAGAGGAGGTGAAGAAACGTGAGCGCAAACACAGAGTCTTTACAATCGAAAAAGCGCCTAGACGCACTTTCTAAGAATATTTCACTTAGATGGATGCTTTTTAAGCGAAGATATGCTACAATGTCAGGAGCGAAGTTACTTCTGATTCGTATACTGATGTATTTGCTCATCATAGGTTTGGCTTTCGTATTCTTATATCCATTCCTTTATATGATTAGTAATTCGCTGATGTCGAATTCAGATTTGAACTCATCATCAGTGCACTGGCTTCCTACGGAGCTAAAGTTTGAGAACTATGCTATAGCACTTCAGCTTATAGATGGTGCTCAGTATGCTAAGAATTCATTTATAGTTACTATAGCAGCGAGCTTTGGACATATAATAGCATGTTCATTTATAGGCTATGGTTTTGCAAGATTTAACTTCCCATTGAAGAATGTGCTTTTCGCATGTGTTATTCTTGCATTCATAGTTCCTACGCAGACTATTATCATTCCTTTGTATCTTACCTATTCTAATTTTGGATGGCTGGATACATATATACCATTGATATTGCCTTCGTTTTTCGGATTTGGACTTAGAGGAGCTCTTTACATATTCTTGTTTAGACAGTTCTTCCTCACTGTTCCTAAGTCTTTGGAGGAGGCAGCACGTATAGATGGCTGTGGCTTTATGATGACCTACTGGCGCATCGTATTCCCACTTGCTAAGGCTACTCTTGTCGTAGCACTTGTGCTTTCTATCGTATGGCACTGGAATGATTCGTATGAGCCAGGTCTTTACATTACGAAGCCATCTAAGGCTTTCTTGCCACCGAAGCTTAATAATATCATAGCGGCAGCTAATGCTCTTCCAGATGAGCAGCAGGCCATGCTTAGAAACCTAGGCTTGGATGATGGTGAGGATACTCTTAATAATGCTGTGGTTATGGCCGGTTCCATGGTTATTTCAGCACCTGTATTAGTATTCTTTGCATTTGCACAGAGTCAGTTCATGCAGGGTATTGAAAGATCCGGTATTACAGGTGAGTAGAATTTATTGTTAACCTTGTGCCATTGGCACTTAGTTATAAATTTGTTCGTGAGGTGACCTAAAAGGGAGAACGCTGATCGGACGAAGAGTTGTTTTTCACATAGGAGGAAGAAAAAATGAACAAAATTGCGAAGAAAATCCTTTCTTGCGCAGTAGTTGGTACAATGGTCGTTGGCCTTGTAGGATGTGGAGCTGAAGAGACCACTTCTACTAGCACCACCACCAGCACACCAGCTGCTACTACCACTGAAGCTACACCAGCTCCAGAAGCAGAGGCTACTCCAGTACCACCTCTTGCTATTTCAGTATCGCTCCCGACTAATGACGAGCACCTTGAGCAGAACGATTACTATGATCGTCTCGTTCAGGAAATCAATGAGTACACAAACATGGATATCACATGGGAGTGGAACAACGATGCTACATACTATGATGATGAGCATCTTGGTCTTAAGATCGCTACAGCTGATGTAGCTGATGTAATCGTAACTGGTAAGACTGCTGCTTTCCTTGCAGCTGCTGAGGAAGGTCTTTTCTGGGATCTTGCAGATTATATCGATGAGTTCGATAACCTTGCTACTATTCCACAGGCTACTCGTATGAATGCTTCATACAATGGTAAGATGTATGGTCTTCCACGTAGCCGTACACTTGCTCGTAATGGTCTTGGATACCGTCTTGACTGGGTAGAGAACCTTGGTCTTAAGGAGCCTACCACTTGGGATGAGTACAAGGATATGCTTTATGCTTTCACTTACAATGATCCAGATGGAGATGGAGCTGATAACACTGTAGGTCTTGGTCTTGACTCATGGACTGGTGTATTCAACATCATCGGAACCTGGTTCGGTGTTCCAAATGAGTGGGGTATCGACGCTAATGGCGATCTTATCTACTACGCTGTAACAGAAGAGTTCAAGACTGCTATGACAGCTGTTCGTGAGCTTTATGATCTCGGTGTAATTAACAATGGTTCTAATGGTATTCCTGATTTCATGGAGGTAGCTGCAGGTGCTACACGTAAGGAACTCCTTAACAATGGTCTTGCAGGATCTGGTATCCAGGTTCTTGATGATCAGCGTAAGGTAGAGACCTACTTCGAGGATCAGGGTCTTGCAGATCCAGAGGAGCCTATCTACACACTTGCTGGTTATATCGATACCGGTAAGGGCGCTCTTTGCTATCCTACCACTGGTATGAACAACCTCATCGCTATCTCTACTAAGACTGTTAAGACTGAGGAGCAGCTTCGTCAGGTACTTGGCTTCCTTAACGACATGAACGATGGTGTTATCATGAACCTCATTGAGTATGGTTGGGAAGGTATCACCTATGACCTTGACGAGAACGGCTACATCGTTCTTAAGAGCGGTGATGAGCTCGGCGCTGCTGGTATCAGTACTACCTACAGAAACGGTTTCAACCAGGTTATCCCATACTTCACAGCTGCTGAGAATGATCGTCCTCAGACTGTAGCTCCAGCTTCTACTGTAGTTACAAAGCTTGAGCAGCAGCTCTATGCTGATGATATCAAGTATTGTGTAGCTAACTTCGGTGCACAGTATACTTCTCAGACAATGGTTGAGCAGGGTGGCGCACTTGGTACTATCATTAATGACGCTATGATCGGTTACATCAAGGGTGAAATCGATGAGGCTGCATTTGATGCTGCTATCGAGAGCTGGAAGACTGCTGGTGGTGACACTGTTACTGCTGAGATGAACGCTCTTTATCACGCTGCTGGAAACTAATATATAGTTTATAGCTTAATGCGAATTTTAACCCACTCCTTCGGGAGTGGGGTTTTTGTTTATAAAAGTTTTATGTTAAGTGGATTATAGAATATTCACCATTTTCATAACCGAATCCATCACCGGCATCAGTGTATAAATCAAAACTCATAGCGCCATCACCGTATCTGTTTAGGATAATATCAGAAGATAGCGCTTCAGTGTTTGGCGCACACTTACATGTAGGGATAAGACTGTTTTCAGGCACGAATACAGGTATTTCATCGATCGCTTTTGATATCGTCACTGTCATTCCACCAGTATACTTTTCGTGGGTAAAGAAATCATACCAATCGCAAGCTGACGGGAAATAAACTTCTCTGGTATCATCAGCAGTCACTATAGGACATATCATTAAGGATGGACCTAACATGTACTGATCATTTATCTCCCAACACTTTTTGTCATTTGGGTAAGCAAATGCTAATGGCTTCATCATCTGCTCGTCGTTTGCCCACACGCGATATGCTAAGGTATAAATGTAAGGTATAAGAGAGTAGCGAATCTCTATAGCCTTTTTTAGGGCTTTGTAATATATCGTATCTTCGCCTATAGCCCATGGTTCACGTGGTATTTCCGTACCATGTGCTCTGAATATAGGTAAAAAGGCTCCCAGCTGAAACCATCTGGTATAAAGCTTCTTGTAGTCTTCGTCCTCAAAACCGTTTGGATAATCACCTCTCCAATACCAAGGCTCCCCGTT
>JAZRWF010000068.1:0-7796 GCA_045599565.1 Lachnospiraceae bacterium | reverse complement strand
AGGATATGCTTGCAGATGTAAGAGGAGCATTTTAATGAGTAAAAGATATGAGTATGCGATAGTCGAATCTCAGGAATGTCTGGCAGACGGTATTTACAGTCTTATTTTGAAGACACAGGCAGCCGCCGAAGCTAAGGCTGGACAATTCATCTCGCTGTATTCTAAGGATGGAAGTCATCTTATGCCACGCCCTATCTCGATTTGCCAAATTAATAAAATCGAGAATAAACTTCGACTGGTTTATCGCGTTGCCGGTTTTGGAACAGATGAGTTTTCAAAATTGACGGCTGGAGACGAAATAAAGATTATGGGTCCGCTCGGAAATGGCTTTCCATTAGAAGGAAAAAATCCTTGTGTCGTGGGCGGTGGTATCGGCGTGCCTCCTATGCTTGGATTATCAGAATCTTTACAAAAAATGGGCGCTTCAGTTTCCTCAATCATGGGCTATAGAAATTCCGAGAATTTCTTAAAGGAAGAATTAACAAAGTCCTCAAAGCTTTATGTCGCCACTGATGATGGTAGTGTGGGAACTCATGGAACTGTGGTGGATGCTATAAAGGAACAGAATGTTACATGTGATGTTATGTATGCGTGTGGGCCTAAGCCGATGCTTAAGGCTTTATCGGCATACTGTCTTGAAAATGATATAAAATTGTACATAAGTCTTGAGGAAAGAATGGCCTGCGGTGTGGGTGCGTGCCTTGGCTGCGTTTGTAAAACGAAGGAAGTGGATGATCACAGCCAGGTAAACAATAAGCGTATATGCAAGGATGGACCTGTTTTTCTTAGCACGGAGGTTGAACTATGAATTTAGGTGTAAATATAGCTGGGGTAGAGTTTAAAAATCCTATCACAGTGTGTTCAGGGACCTTTGGCGCTGGTGAAGAGTATTCAGAATTTATAGATATATCTAAGTTAGGTGCTATTACTACTAAAGGAATAGCTGATAAGCCATGGCCAGGGAATTCTACTCCTAGAGTGGTAGAGGTCAGAGGAGGAATGCTAAATGCCATAGGTCTTCAGGGTCCTGGAGTAGAAGTATTTTGTGAGCGCGAGCTGACAAGACTCTCAAATGTAGACACAAAGGTTATAGTGAATGTATGTGGGCACACGAATGAGGAGTATCTTAATGTCGTAAGACGTCTTCAGAGTGAAAAGCGTGTCGATATGCTGGAAATCAATATTTCCTGCCCTAATGTAAAAGAGGGTGGAATAGCCTTTGGAACGAATCCTGCTAAGATAGAGGAAATTACAAAGCTTATAAAAGCTGAAGCGGCTCAGCCTGTTTGTATGAAGCTAAGCCCTAATGTGGCAGATATAGCTGCCTGTGCAAAGGCTGCTGAGGCGGGTGGCGCTGATGCGATATCACTTATAAATACTCTTACCGGTATGAAGATAGATGTAGAAAGGCAGTCTTTAGTGTTGGCTAATGGAACCGGTGGAATGAGTGGACCTGCAGTTCATCCTATAGCTGTTAGGATGGTATACCAGTGCTCTAAAGCTGTGAACATTCCTATTATCGGTATGGGAGGCGTCGAGACAGCAGCGGATGCTATTGAACTCATGCTCGCAGGTGCTACTATGGTGGCTGTAGGAACAGCGAACTTTTATAATCCATATGCCACGGTGGAAATCATAGACGGAATAAAGGATTATATGAACCGCCACAAGGTGGAAGATGTAAATGATCTGATTGGCTTAGTAAGCAAAAAATGATAGAGGAAATATTTGATTTATCTGAAGTATCTGACATTGTGGAGGCGTGTGGACTTGATCCGCTGCCTCCTCTTGAAACTGGAGTTTTTCATTGCTATAGTGATAAGTATAGACAAGGCTTTGCTTTTATTTCGGTTATAGCAGATGAGGCGGAGCTTATAGATATAGCGGTAAGACGAGAGCTCAGAGGCAAGGGGTTAGGCGAAAAGCTTTTGTGTTATGCTCTTGAACAGGCTAAGAGCAATGCCGCATCCAGTATGTATCTGGAGGTTCGAAAGAGTAATGAAGCGGCGAAGATGCTATACCAAAAATATGGCTTTGAAATAATTGGGGAACGCAGAAAGTATTACAGTGATGGAGAAGATGCTGTATTGATGAGGAAATTAATCTATGATTAAATTTACTAAGATGCATGGCGCTGGAAATGATTATGTATACGTGGACCTTTTCAGGGAATCTCTTATGAATCCGGCTGAGCTGGCGATAATGGTTTCACCACGCCACCATTCTATAGGTAGTGATGGACTTATTACTATAGGACCGTCAGCCTGTGAGTCTGCTGTAGCAAAGATGACTATCTATAATGCAGATGGCTCAAAGGCTCAAATGTGCGGAAATGGCATACGCTGCGTCGCTAAATATGTGTATGATGAGGGGTATACTAAGGACAAGACGTTTGATTTAGATACAGATGCGGGTGTTAAGACTGTTAGTGTAGAGCTAAATGCTGATGATAAGGTGGTTAGAGTTACTGTGGATATGGGAGAACTGTCTTTGGATCCGGCTGCTCTGCCTTGCACTATTTCTGGTGATAGTGTGATAGATTATCCGATTACGACAGAAAACGGCGAATATACTATGAATTTTACCTGTGTATCTGTGGGTAATCCTCATGCAGTTACCTTTGTGGAGGACGTGAATACATGTCCACTAGAGCTGGCTGGACCGATGTATGAAGATCATAAGGTGTTTCCAGAGAGAGTTAATGTAGAATTCTGTCATATTATTTCGAGAAATGAAGTAGATATGCGCGTGTGGGAGAGAGGTAGTGGAGAGACCTTCGCCTGCGGAACGGGCGGAGCAGCTACAGCTTACGCGTGTATTGTAAATGGACTGACTGATGATGATATCCTTATGCACCTTAAAGGCGGGGATTTGATATACAGATTTGATAGGGAGACGGGTCATATGATGATGACTGGTCCTGCTGAAAGAGTTTTTGATGGGGTATTCTATGAAAATTAAGAATCTTTTGAATGAATTAGATTATGATTTAATAAATGGCTCGTTAGACTGTGAAATTAAAAATATACGCTATGATTCTCGAAAAGTAGACAAAAATGATCTTTTTATCTGTATAGCAGGAACGGTGCGTGACAGTCACGATTATATAGCTGATGTGGTGGCGAAAGGGGCGGGTGCAATAGTAGTGACAGACTTGTCTAAAGTGCCTTCTGACGTTTTGTCTAATTTGGATATAACTATTATCAAGGTGTCTGATTCCAGACTTGCGATGGCCTTGATTTCGACTGCTTACTTTGATTTTCCTGCTAAGAAATTGATTACTATAGCTATCACTGGCACAAAAGGAAAAACTACCACTACATACATGATAAGAAGCGTTTTGGAAAAATGTGGTGTAAAATGTGGTCTTATAGGAACTATTGAATCGATTATCGGCGATGAAAAAATCCCATCTGAGAACACTACGCCAGAAAGTTATATCGTAAATGAATATTTTGACAAGATGGTAAAATGCGGATGTAAGGCTGTTGTCATGGAGGTTAGCTCGCAGGCCTTTCTCATGAGCAGAGTCGCTGGTATAGAGTTTGATTATGCTATATTTACTAATCTTTCGCAGGATCATGTAGGTCCAGGTGAGCATGAGAGCTTTGAAGATTATGCAGCCTGCAAGGCTATGCTCTTTAAACAGTCAAAGGTGGGCATCTTTAATAATGATGAGAAGTGGGCGGCATTTATGATGCAAAATGCCACATGCCAGTGCTTCACTTATGGAGTATCAGATAGCGATTACATGGCGAAAAAAGTAGAATTGTTCACGGATAAGGATTCTATGGGTGTGGCATTTGACTTAGCGGGCAAGGCTAATGTGGCTGGCATTCGTGTTCGTATCCCTGGAGATTTTACTGTGCATAATGCTTTGGCGGCATGTGCTGTTGCGCATATGGTGGCTGGGGAGGAAGCGTTTGGCAAGTACATATTGTCTGCGCTTTCAGATGTAAGAGTTAAGGGCAGGGCACAGCTGGTTCCAAATAAGCTTGACATAGTTATCATGATTGATTATGCTCATAACGCTGTTTCGCTGGAGAGTCTTTTGATGTCTCTTCGAAAATATAACGTAGGCAGAATCATCACTATCTTTGGATGCGGAGGAAATCGTTCAAGAGATAGGCGTTTTCTGATGGGCGAAGTAAGCTCAAGGCTATCAGATCTCACTGTGGCTACTTCTGACAACCCACGAGATGAGGAACCACAGGATATTCTTAACGATGTTATAACAGGAATTAATAAAGCTGAAGGTGAGTATGTAGCTATAATAGATAGACAAGAGGCTGTGGATTATGCTGTTTCTGTAGCTAAGCCAGGCGATATAATAGTACTAGCGGGTAAAGGGCACGAGGATTACCAAATCATAAAGGGGGTGAAGTATCACATGGATGAAGAAGAGCTCGTGCTGAATGCTCTTAGTAAAATAAAGTAAAAAAAAGACAGTTCGTAACCATCCTGTCTATAAACAAAACTAAGGAGAAAATTAAAACATGAATGAATTATTATTAATTGGGTCACTTATCGTGATTTTTGCACTTGTCCTGTTCTTTTACAAGTTCTTTGGAGAGTCTGGTCTCTATGTATGGACAGTGATTGCTACTATAACAGCTAATATAGAGGTGCTTATAGTAGTGGATGCCTTTGGTATGGAACAAACCTTAGGCAATATTCTTTTTGCTTCCACATTTTTAGCTACAGATATGCTTAGTGAGTTCTTTGGCAAGAAACAGGCTAATAAGGCTGTTTTGCTTGGCATCATAGTGGATGTTGTATTTATACTTATTTCACAGAGCTGGATGCTTTATGTTCCATCTGAATCAGATTGGGCTATGCCTGGTATTTCTATGATATTCTCAAACACACCGCGTCTCATCTTTGCTTCGCTTATTGCATACGGCATCTGTCAGGCATTTGATGTGTGGGTTTACCATAAGTGGTGGGATTTTACTACCAAAAAGTTCGGTGATAAATCACGTTTCCTCTGGCTTAGAAATAATGGATCTACTCTTATTTCACAGCTTTTAAATACAGTACTTTTCAATGTAGGCGCTTTCCTCGGCATGTACGATACGAAGACTTTAGTGTCTATCGTGGTTTCAAGCTATGTTATCTTTATCGTAACCAGCTTATGCGATACGCCAGTTATGTATGCAGCTAGAAAGCTTAAGCATGCATAACACTGTACAACAAATTTAATCTATATTTATAAATTGGTTACACTCAGCCTCCGCTTGATCGGGGGCTTTTATTATATTTCCGTACAGGTGCAAAGATAGATGTTCTTCGCCAGTGACTGCCTTTGCACCTGTACTTGTATGCGAAAACCAAGCAGGTGAGGCTGGGATGCAGTTATTGAGACTTGATCAAGCTATATTTTCCACTTCACGAAATGTGAAGTCGCTTGTGGGCAAAACAACACGATGTTGTTTTGAGCCGAGTCGTGCCAGGGATGGCACGTTGAGGCGACCACAAGAGACAAAGCATGAGTGATTAGTGGAAAAATAGCGTAGATCACTCTCGATAACTGTCTTCTAGCCTCATCTGCGTAGGTTGACGTTTTTATTATGCAGGAATTAAAGTATGGGGTTTGTCAGAACAACTGTAGCTGAGGAGGACTACGTCTTGAAGGTGTGAATCATTCCTTTTGAGACGCAGTGATTTGCCTTATTTGAAAGATGACTACGTCCTTTTGGCAAGAAAAAAGACCTATAGACGTAATCTGTTTGAGGATTTGTTTTGGAATTACGTCTAAGTCTTTGAGTTTTAGAATTTGAGACGTAATAAACCGGTGAAGATAGTAATTTACTACGTCTAATTGAGGCGAATTTCGATGGAGAGACGTAAAATGCTTGCTGGGATGTGTTCAAGATGAATTTTCTCGACGTTATGGCGCGTTGGCAGTCACATGCAGAAACATTGCGCTGCACAGGATTACGTGTAGGAAGATAATAGCGCCTCGTAAAGGATTAAGTCCTTGCGAAAGTGGGTGAAAAATGGTAGAATGAGTCGATAATTTGGGATTATTATATAATATAGGTAGTTTGGAGGCGTTCTATGAGTGAAGAAATGAACGGCCAGAATGGCAGTTTCGAAGAGAAAATCGACGATGACGCTGCTAAGGAGAGCGCATTTGCTGCACAGGAGAACCATGTCATGTATCAGAATGTGGAGACTGGCACTGTGATTAATGGTGCACCAAAGAAGCCTGCTAGTCTGGGGTTTGGTATTGCATCGCTTGTTCTTGGAATTATGTCCCTGCTGTGTTTTTGCATGTGCTGCATAAATATTCCGCTTGGTGTGGCTGCTATTGTGTTCGGTATTATTCAGCTTGTTGAGTCGAATAATGAGCAAATGAGCGGCGTGCTGCCATCTAAGGCTGCTAAGGGAATGGCGATAGCCGGTATAGTTACATCTGTTGTATCATTTGCACTTATGGGATGGATGTACAAGGGGATTAGCTCTAATGAGGACTTGTACAAGAGTCTGGTAGAAGGCGGGGATTATCCTGCTTACTATGAGCAGTTTTTAGATGATATTTATGGCGAGGGAAATCCATATACTGAGCTTTTTAAGCAGATTCAGCAGGATGTTGAGATATAAAATAAAGTGAACTAGAAAGGACACTATTTTGATATGTACAATAAAGTAGATCCAAATCTTAATTTTGTGGATAGAGAAAAGGCCACAGAACAGTTCTGGAGAGATAATGATATCTTCAGAAAGTCAATGGAACAGCGCAAGCAGGGCGAGACCTATACATTCTATGATGGCCCTCCTACTGCCAATGGTAAGCCGCATATTGGACATGTGCTTACTCGTGTTATCAAGGATATGATTCCAAGATACCAGACTATGAAGGGCAAGTATGTTCCACGTAAAGCTGGTTGGGATACACATGGTCTTCCTGTAGAGCTCGAGGTAGAAAAGCTTCTCGGTCTTAACGGTAAGGAGCAGATCGAAGAGTATGGTATGGAGCCATTTATCCGTCAGTGTAAAGAGTCTGTATGGAAGTATAAGGGAATGTGGGAGCAGTTTTCAGGTCAGGTAGGCTTCTGGGCTGACATGGATAACCCATACATTACCTATGATGATAACTTTATCGAGTCTGAGTGGTGGGCACTCAAGGAAATTTGGAATAAAAAGCTTTTGTATAAGGGCTTTAAGATCGTTCCATACTGTCCTAGATGCGGAACTCCACTTTCTGCACAGGAGGTAGCGCAGGGCTATAAGACTGTAAAGGAGCGTTCCGCTGTTGTTAGATTTAAGGCGGTGGACGAGGAAGCGTACTTCCTGGCATGGACTACCACACCTTGGACACTTCCTTCTAACCTTGCACTTTGCGTAAATCCAGATGAGACTTATATAAAGGTTAAGGCTGCTGATGGATATACCTATTATATTGCGCAGGCACTTGCTGATAAGGTGCTTGGCTCTATTGAAAGAGAAGAGAGAACGCCGGCCTACGAGGTTATTGAGACATTTGTAGGAAAAGACTTAGAGAAGCGTGAGTATGAGCCTCTCTTTGAGTGCGCTGGTAAGGCTGCAGCTAAGCAGCATAAAGAGGCACATTTTGTAACCTGTGATGGCTATGTAACCATGGGAGATGGTACAGGTATCGTTCATATCGCACCTGCATTTGGTGAGGATGATGCAAGAGTAGGACGTACCTATGCCCTTCCATTTGTTCAGTTTGTAAATGGAAAGGGCGAGCTTACTGAGGAGACTCCATATGCTGGAGTGTTCGTTAAGAAGGCAGACCCTATGGTGCTTAAGGATCTCGAGGAGCAGGG
>JAZRWF010000067.1:0-50876 GCA_045599565.1 Lachnospiraceae bacterium | reverse complement strand
GTGGAGATAAGCACCTGTGTACCTGCCTCCTCATCTCCCTCTGGAGCTGGGATATAGTCGATAATAGTCTCAAACAAAGGTGTCATATCCTTGCGCTCATCATTTAAGTCAAGCATAGCGAAGCCCTGCTTAGCTGATGCGAACACAAATGGGCAGTCAAGCTGCTCGTCTGAGGCATCGAGATCCATGAAAAGCTCAAGAACCTCGTCTATAACCTCCTCCGGTCTAGCCTCAGGACGGTCGATTTTATTAATACAAACGATAACTGGGAGCTTAAGATCCAGCGCCTTCATAAGCACGAACTTTGTCTGCGGCATAGCACCTTCAAATGCATCCACCACCAGAACTACTCCGTTTACCATCTTAAGAACTCGCTCTACCTCACCGCCGAAATCAGCATGACCTGGTGTGTCGATGATATTGATCTTCGTTCCCTTATAGTTTACTGCGGTGTTCTTTGAGAGAATGGTAATTCCACGCTCTTTTTCGATATCACCAGAATCCATCACACGCTCTGCTACAGCCTGACCCTCTCGAAAGATACCTGACTGCTTCAAAAGCTCGTCGACCAGGGTGGTTTTACCGTGGTCAACGTGAGCGATGATAGCGATATTTCTTATGTCTTCTCTTTTAGTTTTCATATTAATTCTTTGGTACTAACTTCTCTTTTCCACCCATATAAGGCTGAAGTGCCTTTGGAATGAGCACTGAACCATCAGCCTGCAGGTTATTCTCCAAAAATGCAATAAGCATACGTGGTGGAGCTACCACGGTATTATTAAGTGTATGTGCAAAGTACTTAGTTCCGTCCTCTGCCTTTACGCGAATCTTAAGACGTCTTGCCTGTGCATCGCCAAGGTTAGAACAGCTTCCTACCTCGAAGTACTTCTTCTGACGTGGAGACCAAGCCTCTACATCACATGACTTAACCTTAAGATCAGCCAAATCACCTGAGCAGCACTCAAGTGTACGAACCGGAATATCCAGTGAACGGAAAAGATCTACTGTATTCTTCCAAAGCACATCATAGTACTTCTTAGAATCCTCTGGCTTACAAACCACGATCATCTCCTGCTTCTCAAACTGGTGAATTCTATATACACCACGCTCCTCTATACCGTGAGCACCCTTCTCCTTTCTGAAGCAAGGTGAATATGAGGTAAGAGTGTATGGAAGCTTTGCCTCATCGTTTAAGGTATCGATGAATTTGCCGATCATAGAGTGCTCTGAAGTACCGATGAGGTAGAGATCCTCGCCCTCGATCTTGTACATCATGGCATCCATCTCCTCGGAGGACATAACGCCTGTTACGACATTTGATCTGATCATGAAAGGAGGTATGCAGTATGTGAAACCTCTGTCGATCATGAAATCTCTAGCATAGCTGATAACAGCTGAGTGAAGGCGAGCGATATCGCCCATGAGGTAATAAAATCCGTTTCCTGCTACCTTTCCAGCTGCATCCATATCTATTCCGTCAAATTTTTCCATAATCTCGGTGTGATATGGAATATCAAAATCAGGAACTACTGGCTCGCCGAACTTCTCGATCTCCACATTGCAAGAATCATCTGGGCCGATAGGTACTGTCTCATCGATGATGTTAGGAATCTTCATCATGATGTTCTCTACCTTTGCATTAAGCTCTGCCTCGATTGGCTCCATGTCCTTAATCTTCTGCTTAAGCTGGGCTACCTCAGCCTTTAGGGCCTCAGCCTCGTCCTTCTTGCCCTGACCCATGAGAGCACCTATCTGCTTAGATGCCTGGTTCATTCTGGCGCGCATATCATCAGCTTCCTGCTGGGTAGCACGTCTCTTGTCATCGAGCTCGATAACCTCGTCTACCAAAGCCAGCTTATGCTGCTGAAACTTGTTTTCAATATTCTTCTTTACAATCTCCGGATTCTCACGGAGAAACTTAATATCTATCATATCTTTATCCTCTAGATACTTTTATTTAGCTGCCCTCAAGCATATTAATTCTAAAGGGCAACCTTAAATTAAAACTTCGCAGTAAGTGGGTACTTCTTGGTAAGCTCAGCGATGATAGCACGAGCCTTCTCTACGCCAGCCTCACCTTCCTTGATAACTGTTGCGATAGCCTCAGCCACCTGATCAAAGTCTGCTTCCTTAAGTCCGCGTGAGGTAGCAGCTGGAGTACCAAGTCTGATACCAGAGGTAACGAATGGGCTCTTTGGATCGTTAGGAATGGTGTTCTTGTTAGCAGTGATATGTGCGCTGTCAAGAAGCTTCTCCACTTCCTTACCAGTAAGCTCAAATGGAGTGAGGTCTACAAGCATAAGGTGGTTGTCAGTGCCGTCTGATACGATCTTAATTCCACGTGACTGAAGTCCCTTGCAAAGAGCCTGTGCATTCTTTACGATCTGCTCAGCATAAGCCTTGAACTCTGGTGAAAGAGCCTCCTTGAAGCATACAGCCTTAGCAGCTACTACATGCATAAGAGGACCACCCTGGGTTCCTGGGAATACAGCCTTGTTAAAGTTAAACTTCTCGTTAGCAGCTGCGGTAGACATAATCATACCGCCTCTTGGTCCACGAAGAGTCTTGTGAGTGGTGGTGGTAACGATATCGGCGTATGGGATAGGTGACTCATGAAGTCCTGCAGCTACAAGACCAGCTATATGAGCCATATCTACCATAAGAACAGCCTCTACCTTATCAGCTATCTCTCTGAATCTCTTGAAATCGATAGCACGAGCATATGCAGATGCACCGGCGATGATCATCTTTGGCTTGCACTCTAATGCGATGCGCTCTACCTCATCATAATCGATGAAGCCTTCGTCATTTACACCGTAAGGAACGATATTGAAATATACACCAGAGAAGTTAGCTGGTGAACCATGAGTAAGGTGTCCGCCGTGATCGAGGTTCATACCCATAACAGTATCACCAGGCTTAAGTACTGCGAACTGAACAGCCATGTTAGCCTGTGCACCAGAGTGTGGCTGAACGTTTACATACTCACATCCGAAAAGCTCCTTTGCGCGCTCTCTAGCGAGCTCCTCTGCTCTGTCTACTACTTCACATCCGCCGTAGTAGCGCTTTCCTGGGTAACCCTCGGCATACTTGTTAGTAAGCACTGAACCCATGGTAGACATAACAGCTGGGCTAACCCAGTTCTCTGAAGCGATGAGCTCGATGTGATCTGACTGACGAGCGAATTCGTCTGAAATAACCGAAGCGATTTCTGGGTCTACTGATTTAATATCATCTAATGTGTACATTTCTTTTCCTCCTTATTATTTCAAAAAACCCTAGCTGGCCAGAATCAGCCAGCTAGGTCACCATTAACCTCTTAGCTAAATAACAAACGACTGTTACTTAGACTTAGTAAACTTTATCTTAAACACATACCAAAGCTCTGTTGCGATGCAGATAGATGAATAGGTACCGCAGATAACACCGATAAGCAGTGGGAATGCGAACTCTCTGATGGTAGATACACCGAGGATCAAAAGCATCAATACCATGATAGCAGTGGTAATAGATGTAGAAATCGAACGGCTGAGTGTCTGGCTAAGTGAAACGTTAGAAACCTTAGCGAGCTCCTCTCTTCCTGCATTTGCCTTAACAGAAGCCAAATTCTCACGGATACGGTCGAAGATGACGATGGTATCGTTTACTGAGTAACCGATAACTGTAAGCATACATGCGATAAATGCACTACCTACAGATACACGTGCTATAGCATATACAGTAAGAACTACGAGTACATCGTGGATAAGAGCTATGATAGCACTTCCTGCGAATCTGATGTCCTTAAATCTGAACCAAATGTATAAAAGCATGAAGAATGCTGCTACGATAACAGCGATGATAGACTGACGTCTCATCTCGCCTGAGATGGTAGAGCTGATATTCTGTGAGCTGATAGAATCGTTCTCGATTCCGAAGCTGTCCTTAAGTGCTACCTCAAGAGCAGTTCTCTCTTCTACTGAAAGAGTCTTGGTCTTAAAGATAGCCTGATTAGAACCATCTACAGTAGTAGTCTGAATATCATTTCCAGCTACTGAAGCGATGACTGGTCTAACCTGTGCATCGAGCTGCTCGATAGTGTATGGCTTACCCATATCTACTGTGGTAGAGGTACCGCCCATGAACTCAAGTGAGTAATTCAGGGTCTTTCCAGATGTAACTCCAAACACTCCCATAGCGATGAAGCCAGCTACTATCACTGCGAGTGAACCTGCAAAGAAAAGATGCTTCTTTCCGATGAAGTTTACTTCCTTAAGCTCCTTTGCCTTTCCGTAGAGCTTCTCACCCTTGCATCCGATAGCATAAAGAGCATTCATGATGATTCTGGTGATAACAAGTGCGGTGAACATCGAAAGAATAACACCGATAGCAAGTGTAATAGCAAAACCCTTAACTGAACCAGATCCAAGAATACCAAGTACAGCTGCAGCGATAAGTGTGGTGATGTTACCATCTACGATAGCGCTTAAAGCCTTTGAATAACCATTGTCGATAGCACCTGCCACTGAACGGCCTGCTGCGATTTCCTCACGGATACGTGCGAATACGATTACATTTGCATCCACAGCCATACCGATGGAAAGAATCATACCTGCGATACCTGAAAGGGTAAGGGTAATGTCGAACCAGTAAAGAATAGCTACTAAAAGTGCAGTGTAAAGTGCAAGCGCAAGTGAAGCTGCAAGTCCTGGCACTCTGTACATGCAGATAAGGAAAAGCATAACTACGAGAAGACCGATAGCTGCTGCAAGAAGCGAGGTATCAAGTGCGTTAGAACCAAGCTGTGCACCTACGACCTGTGACTCTAACTCCTCGAGCTCGATGTCAAGACCACCGATACGGATGTAGCTTGCAAGGCTGGTAGCCTCCTCATAAGAAGACATACCTGTAATCTGGCAGGTACCGCCTGTGATAGGCTCATTTACGTGAGGAACTGAAACAAATGCTCCATCATAGTAAATAGCTACTGCCTCACCTCTCTGGTATGCTCTAGTGGTAGCCTCGGCAAATGCCTGTGTACCCTTATCATCAAATGAAATGTGAACGATAGGCTCTGAAGCGCCAGTAGTCTGATTTGTCTGATATCCGCCCTGTGCAGTCTTTACATCAAGACCAGTAGCAACGATACCACCCTTTTCCTGGATAGCCTCTATAGAATCGGTAAGGAAATATCCATAACCCTGCATATATGAGAAGTAAGGATTTCCCTCATCATCTGTCTCCTGAATGAAGTAAAGTGTACCTGGTGTACCAAGCTCTGCCAAAAGTGCATTGGCATCCTTGACACCTGGAATCTCAACAGTGATACGATCATTTCCTACAGCATATACAGAAGCCTCTGTAGTAGAACTCTCCTCACCGAGGTCGTTCTCGATACGCTGCTGAAGCTTTGTGATAGTATCGTTAATCTGCTCCTGTGTAGCCTCTCCACCTACTACTCCGTAAGTGATAGACACACCGCCGGCCAAATCCAGACCAAGCTTAACTGACTCGTCCTTACCAGCGGTGGTATTCAAAAGTACACTCACTGAATACCAGCCCATAAGAGCGATGAAGGCGATCATAAGTATTATACAAACGATGCCCTTTGATTTCTTCATGCGTTTCATTTTAGTTACTCCTTAATATTAATTCTCAAGTATCGCTTTTATCGCTATAGCGCACTCAATTCTCTTTCTCTGAAGCTCACAGCCCACCTCGTAAGTACCAGTGATATCACCAGTAAAGTTATAAGCGTTGGCAGCACAGCCGCCTGAGCAGTAAAATCTTGCGAAGCAGTCCTTACACTTTGGCTTTGCATAGACATTACAGTGCTTAAACCTGTTTACAAGCTCCTTGTTGGTAACGCCCTCATCCACATTACCCATGATAAAATCCTTGTTTCCAACGAACTGATGGCAAGGATAAAGCTCACCGGTAGGTGTGACAGCCAGGTACTCTGTGCCAGAGCCGCAGCCTGACAATCTCTTATATACACAAGGACCGCCAGTCAAATCTATCATAAAGTGGAAGAAATTAAACTCCTCATCAGTACCGGCACGCTTTATCATCTCTGCTGCCAGTCTGTCATACTCAGCGTAAAGCTTTGGAAGATCTTCCTCTTTTATAGCGTAATCATCGGTTTCCTTAGCCACTACAGGCTCCACCGAAATCTGCTTGAATCCCTCATTCGCCAAATGCAATACATCGCTGGCAAAATCGAGATTATTATGAGTGTATGTACCTCTTATATAGTAACGCTGCTGCCCACGGGACTCAGCCAGCTTCTTGAAATGAGGCATAATCATATCATAGCTGCCTGCACCCTTGGAGAACGGACGCATATTGTCATGTACTTCTTTTCGACCGTCACAGCTTAAGACCACATTATCCATCTCCTTGTTGGCAAACTCCATGACCTCATCGGTCAAAAGCACGCCATTCGTTGTGAATGTAAATCTAAAGTGTTTATTATTTGGCTCCTCTAAGCTTCGGCCATACGCCACTAGCTCCTTTACCACGTCAAAGTTTAACGTAGGCTCGCCGCCGAAGAAGTCCACCTCAAGGTTTCGTCTGGTGCCTGAATTCTTAACAAGAAAATCAAGCGCTTTCTTTCCTACCTCAAGACTCATAAGACCCTTAGGTCCATTGTACTCTCCCTCTGAGGCGAAGCAGTATTTACAAGCCAAGTTACAGTCATGTGCTACGTGAAGGCAAAGTGCCTTTACTACCGTAGGTCTAGCGGTAAAATCCGCAATGTGTGGTTCATAATCATCTGTAGTGAAAAGATCGCCTATATCGATAAGCTCCTGCACCTCTGCTGCACAGGCCTTCACCTCATCAGCCGGGTACTTGTCAGAAAGCGCTGCTACAGCCGCATCCTTTCCAAGCTCGTCCCATTTTTCGATAAGGTCATAGGTTATCTCATCCACCACGTGAATGGCACCTGAATTCACATCGATTACGATGTTTATGCCATTGTTCTTGAACTGATGAATCTGGTTCTTCATATTAAAATCTTTCTTTTTTATAAGGAAAATACAGGACGCCCCCCTCTCGGCGAGGCCATCCAACGCCTTCGGCATTGGATAATCCCCCATTTAAAAAACTGGACCAGGCCAGTTTTTAGAACAATGGGTCCCTCCTTTGTATTAAGCGCAACAAACCCGCGCTTCGCCCCTAAGGTGAAACGCGGTGTTTTTCACTAGCCTTTTAGCAGAGATTACTGCTTATTTTCGCAAGACTGGTTACCAACTGTGCAGCTGGTCTTGCAAGCTGACTGGCAAGAGGTCTGGCACTCGCCGCATCCGCCCTTCTCTACTGTGTTCTGAAGTCTCTTTGTGTTTAAGGTCTTAATGTGTTCCATAATCATCTCTCCTTACTAGAGCGCAAAATGCGCTGATTTTGAAAAATTATACTACAACTCCCAAAAATAATAAAGCACTATTTTGTGATAACGTTTGCTCTTTCCACCAGCACAGACATAGCTTTTACACATCTAAACTGCTTTCTGAGGTTAGAATAGCCATCCATGGTCTTTGTATCTGTGCAGTTCTGGCTGAGGTAAGTATCCACACTGCTCACCTGCGCTGCGCTCATGCCATCCTTTACGAACTGCTCAAACTCAGCCTCGTCTATCTCGATACCTAAAACATCTGCAGCTGCAGTCATTATCAGTTCCTGAGTGAGCGACTTTTCTGCCATCTTTCCAAGTTCACTCCTCATCGTATCTAAATCAGAACCCATGAGAGTGCTTACAAATTCCTCGAGTGTAACCTGGTAAGACTCAGCATATTCAGTATATAAAGCCACCTGGTTTTCCACCATGCTGTTCTTAAGATCTTCAGGTATAGCCTTAACCTTTGCATCAGCTATGATCTTATCTATGACGAGAGTATTTATCGCAGAGGTTCTGCTGTTATCTCTCTGAGCCTCATATATCTGCTCGCAGGTCTTTAAGAACTCATCCTTGTCAGGCATGCCAAGATAATTCATCAGAACAGTATTTGTGACATTATCTATGGTAGCCTTGCTGCAGATATAATTTACAGTCATAGTAAACACGGTATCTTTGCCAGCCAAATCAGCATTTCCATAGGTCTCAGGGAACTTAAGCGGCGCATCAAATGTATCGCCTACCTTGTGTCCGATAAGAGCAGCAGTAAATCCATCTATATAATGCGAGGCATCACCTGCCACGTCTATCTCCTGCCCGGAGGCTGTTCCACCCTGGAAGGCCTCGCCATTCAGCTTTCCCACATAATCGATATTTACAATAGAATCTTCTTTTACCACAGTCTGACTCTCATCCTTCACTGAACCGATATAGGTATCGAGAACGTCCTGTACCAGCGCATCGAAGTCCTCCTGCCTGTACTCGTACTCAGTCTCATCTAACTCCACGTCAAATGAATCGATATTTCCAAGCTCCACAAAGTCCGCTGGATTATAGGCAAAAGGATCTGCTCCGTATTTCTCTATTACTTCCTTTGAGATAAAATCGCTAGCTGCTGTCGATGCAGCATTTGACGCATTTCCTTTATCCTCACCACAGCCAGACAACGCTCCCACAGCTAAAGCTGCCGCAAGTGACATGGCCAAAAACTTTTTGTTCATTATATATCTCCTTCTATATAACTCTGAAACAACGAATTACGAGTATAGCATAACCCCCGCTATTTATCAAGTGAAGCCTTCAGTGCGTCGAACCTCTTCTGGTTTACCTGTGCGAAGTAGCCTATATCCTTCATCATTCCCTGCCCATCAGCATAGGAGGACACAATCCCCATAAGTGTACCCCTTAGGGTCACGATAGGTCCGCCAGACTGGCCAGTCTCCCCATGAGTGTAGCTGCTTATAACGGACGGCGTTTTTTCAATGCTCCAAGCCGGATCATACTCCGGATATGTAGAGGTAGTCTGCTTTATCGTTCCCTTTGTCTGCTTAAAGGTATTCGTATTCCTAAAATGAGTGGTTGCCATCACAAAGGTATCGCCCACGTTTAACTTACTCTGAATATCCCAGTCTATATCTATCTCCTTCATTCTAAGCAGCATATCCACAGAAAAGCTGCTGGTAGGAATCCTTGCCATAGCTATGTCATATTCATCATTTCCAGCAAATTTAACCGTAACCCCAGAGGCCTTGTAGCCAGGGTCAGTAGTCACAGTCGTACCTGTTGCCACGCCCTTCTTGCAGTGCTCTGCGGTTAGAACATACACATATTCAGGTGTTATATCGTATACAAAGCCTGAGCAGTTTGAGTACTTGTTTCCATCATACACCCTGTGAAAGCTTAGAAGTGATGGCTTTATAAGCTCCACTGTCTTTTCGTAATCATCATTTCCCAGCGGCTCATAGGTGAAAAATCCCAGTTCCTCGAACTTTTCTATCATATCCTTTGGCATAGATTTATCTGCCGAATTGTAGGTACCTTTGTCGCAGACATGAATAAGTCTCGTCTCTTCAGATGAGACGCCCATGCTGTCGCTCACGGTGTAGACCACCTCATAGTCACCTATCACACCATAGTCAACAGCCGTTTCATCCGCAGTGAAATCCAGGATTCTGCCATCCTCCTCATCATAGGCCAGCACATCGAATAAAAGATCGTAATTCTCCGTTCCCTTTATTACCCATTTTTCAGGAGTGGCAAACTCGAAGAAGGGCGGTGTATCCACAAATACCCTCGCCGCAGCTGCAGTCACATTTCCAGATGGATCTCTTGCTTCTATATAGAAGCTGTGCTTTCCAACCTCATCAAAGGCGATCGCATCTCCCTGGTTGTCTTTAAATTCAACTGCCACATCATTTGACGCATCAGAATAATAATAAACAAAATCATCAATATTCAAAACCTCGCCAGGCACCACATAGAAAAGCTCATCATTCACTTTTAGCACTGGAGCTATCGTATCTATGATGCTGATGGCTACATCGAACTGATCTCGCTCCTTTTCGGATGCCAGGACATGCAGCACGTAATCGCCAGCCATTGTCTGATCCACATCAGAAAAATCTAGAACAGCTGTCGCCACCTTCTTCTCGTTTCCATATATGTATGCGCGCGAATCCCTTGAGATTTCCTCGCCCAGTTCCAGCTGCACGGTATCCACCAAAGGAAATACCAGCGAGTCAAAGTACAAATACACCCCTGCCACCAAAACCACAAATATGAAAGATGTAATAGAAAAAAACTTTTTCATTGACTTATCCTATCAATAATTTATAATGTGTAGACTACTTATTGTTTTTACTAGAAGGAGAACTAAAATGCGCTCTAATACAAAAGATATGACAAAGGGTAATCCTGTATCACTTCTTTTGACCTTTATGATACCACTTTTAATAGGAAATATCTTCCAGCAGCTATATAACATGGTGGATTCTGTCGTGGTCGGACGACTCTTAGGTGCCAATGCACTGGCTGCTGTAGGAGCCACCGGCTCACTCTTTTGGATGGTAAACTCCGTCTGTAATGGACTGGCAAGCGGCGTAGGCGTAGTTATATCTCAGTTCTTCGGAGCTGAGGACAGCGAGGGCGTGGAGAACACCATCGCAAACTCTGTGTACGTCATTCTGACCGGAGCCATCCTAATGACCAGCATCGGTCTCATCTTTGCCAGACCTATACTTGTGATTCTTAACACCCCTGAGGGCGAGGTCCTGGAAAACGCTGTAGTTTACTTTAGATTCGTATCCGCAGGCGTTTTGTGCGTAGCTTTATATAATGAGGTCGCATCTATCCTAAGAGCATTGGGCGACTCAAAAAGCCCACTATATTTTCTCATTTTTTCAAGCATAGTAAACACCGTTTTGGATATCGTATTTATCGCAAACTTTAAGATGGGCGTGGAGGGTGCAGCCCTGGCCACCATCATCTCTCAGTTCTTAAGCGGTGTGCTGGCACTCATCTATGCCATTTTGACTAACCCGTACTTTAAAGTAAAGCGTCAGGCATTTAAGTTCCAAAGACACATAACAGGCCGCATTATAAAAATCGGTCTGCCTATGGCCTTTCAGAGCTCTCTCATCGCCTTCAGCTGCACTATTTTACAGAGCGTGGTAAACACCTACGGTGCTATAGTTATGGCTACCTTCACCGCCACCTCGCGTATCGAGCAGCTCATTCAGCAGCCTTATATGTCGCTTGGAACCGCTGTATCTACCTTTGCCGCCCAGAACATCGGAGCAAAGAAAATCGACCGTGTGCGCGAGGGCTATAGAAAAGCCTGGTACATACTTTTGATTTTTACCTTCATCATGATGCCTGTCATGATGATATTCGGAAAATATATCATTTCCATCTTCGTCACAGAGGAAAGCGTAATCGCTATGGGCGCCACTGCACTTCGCATCACCGCACCATTTTACATTCCGCTCGGTGCGATATACATTTCCAGATCGCTTCTCAACGGAGCTGGAGATGCAGCATTCTCCTTCATAAATGGCTTCACAGAGGTGTTTTGCCGAATCGCTTTCGTATTCCCTCTCTGCGCCATTCCCTTCATCGGCTCGTGGGGCATCTGGTTTGCCACCGGTGGAACCTGGCTGGTGACCGGCATCGTCTGCACTGTCCGATATCTTCAGGGAAAGTGGAAGCACATTCACCTGATTTAGCTTTATATCAGCTTAAGGACTTAAGCTCTGCTCTAAGCTCTGCCTCCCTCTCTGGAGGCAGTTTTTTTGTGTCGTTTAATATAGCATCCACGATTCTTTGTCTGTGCGCGACAAATTCCTTGAAAACCTCATGGTTCTGCTTTTTTAGCAAAGGATACGGCGCATTTGACGCTAGAAGAGAGCCTGGCTTGCCAGTGAACCTTCCTGCATCTATCGGGTAAAACTTCGAGCCGGCCTCCTTTATCATATCTTCCTTTTCCCACTCAAAGCCCTTTATCACCAGATACTGGTGGAATTTTATGACATCTGACTGCGGCTCTAAAACCAGATATGCCTTCGTGTCAGCAGCCTTTAATATGCTTTCCATCACAGGTCCGCCCATGCCGCAGATACACACGCAGTCATTTTCATTTGGAGCAAGTCCCTTTAGTCCGTCTGTAAGATGAAACTCACAGCTACTTTCTACGCCATATTCCTTAGCATTTTTTTTAGCAGCCTCCAAGGGCTCTTTGTGAATATCTGTGAATACAACCCTCTCACAAGCTCCATCCAAAAGCAATGAGATACCTAGATACCCGTGGTCACATCCCACATCGTAGAGCGTGTCACACTTTGGCACCATATTCTTTATATGCTCTAATCTATTCGATAAAACTGGTCTATTCATAGTTCTCACCTTTTAAGCTTAGTCTTAGGATATACTACTATATTGTCGGCCTAGTTTCCAGTTGGAATATCATCAGTGATGCTGATGTGTTCACTCGCTATCCCTGAGCTTTGGTTTTCGCTTCCGCTACGCCTTCTCCCACTTCCGCTGTCTTGGCTAGCCCTGACCCGTGGTCTCTATTTGCTACTTGCTCTCCCAAGACCAAAAAAAGCCATTTTTGAGTCTTTTTTGGTCTTATAACAGCAAATTCATAATAGAGCCCAAAGATTCACAGAATATTCACAGATTCACCCTGTTTTTGGTCATATTTCAAGTGTCCAGGAAATTAAGACCACGAGTCAGGGCTAGCCACCACCTGCCTGTATGAATTTCTCTATAACCAGAGATATACCCTGCCTGGCGCAGTGTTATCTGTGAATGAAAAGCAACGGATAGCGAAAGTCCAATGTCACAGGTTGCTTTTTTCAGCACATATCGAATGCAAAAAGCAACCGGATGGGCAAAAGCTGTGAAAAAAGTTGCCTCGACACTTAAAAATCGCCTAAGAAAGGCAACCTAAAATAGGAAAACTGTGAAAAAAGTTGCCTCGACACAAAAAATACCCCGCATCCAAAGATGTGGGGCGAAAGTCACTATACAAACAATAACTACTTAATTCTGGTTCCCTCTGGAACGATATCATCCACGAAGATTACCTGACAGCCACACGCATTATTAGTAGCTGCAAGAAGCATTCCCTCTGATGTAACACCGGTGATACGGGTTGGCTCAAGGTTCGCTACCACAATGATCTTCTTTCCGATGAGCTGCTCTGGCTTATAGTATGCCTTTATAGAGCTTACGATTACGCGCTCCTTTATTCCGTCGAAGAGTGTGAGCTTATAGCAGCTGTGGCTCTTTCTGATCTCAGCGCACTTTAAAATCTTGCAGACACGAAGGTCTGGAACTAAGAAATCATCGAGCACACAGGTGTCCTCGATAGGTGCCACTGGATCTGGATCGCCATAAACCACCTTAGGTGCTTCCTCTTCCTCTGCTTCAGCAGGACCTGCCATAAAGGCCTCCTCCTCAGCGGTGATAGGTGCAGAGAAATCGAGAAGTGGAAGGAATGAATCCTTTTCTATAGCGTACAGGAAGAGATACAGTCTAGGTCCCTGCTCCTTGTCCAAAAGAAGCTTATAGGTAGCCTTGAAGAAAGCACCCTGTACAGCCTTTAAATTCTCAGCATTCTCGCCAAATACCTGCTTAGGAATATCGTAGAGTCTGGTCTGAAGCTCATCGAGATCATACTCACTGTTCTTAAGATAATCAAAAAGGATAGCGATTTCCTGCTTCTCCTCAGCAGTTAAGGTGTTATATACCTTAAAGTTACGGCATGGGCAAAGTCTGTTAACTGACTCTGGTGAGCAGTTCTCCAGCCAGTACTTAGCCAGATCAAGTCTTGCCTTGAAATCCTCATACTTATATGGAGTGCCGATCTTTTCGAATACGGTCTCCATCATGGTAGGATTAAAATCTACGATAGAACCCAGCTGTACGAGATGTCCCATAGGAACTGTGTTAAGCTTCTCGTCTGTGAGCAAGCAGTTCTCGAAGAACTCCTTAGTGTGATCATCCGCTGTGCCATCGAGATAAGCATTATACTGCTTATCAAATTCGAAGTACTGTCTTAAGATTCCATCGTCGAAGCAGAAATCAAATGCCTTGGTAGGCTCTACCTTTGCATAAAGCCAGAGGATAACCTGTGGCTGGTAGATAGAGAGCAAAGTGTCGGGAGTGAGGTTCAGTCCTGAAGAGCCAGACATCTTACCTGTGGTACCCTTTATACCGATGAACTCATAGCCCTGGAATACAGGAGCCTCGTAGCCAAAAATATTCTTGGCGATTACCTTTGAGCAGTCATAAGAGCCACCTGGAGATGCGTGGTCCTTTCCGCCTGGCTCGAAGTCTACGCCCTCGTACATCCAGCGCATTGGCCAGTCTACCTTCCAGGCGAGCTTGCAGTGGGTATCCTTATCAAAGTTAAAGGTGCCCTCATGTCCGCACTTACAGGTGTAAGTAGCCTCCATGCAGTCGTCTGTTATAGACTCGATATGCGTGGTATCTCTTCCGCACTTAGGGCAGTAGATAGATACTGGGAAATATGCCTCTCTCTCACCTGGCTGAGCATTCTGAGTTCTGAAGGAATCCAGAATATCAAATATCTCACCACGCTTCTTTAAAGCGGTGAGGATGTGCTCCTTGTATTTTCCGCTCTTGTACATAGCAGCCTGATGACGATAGTCGAGCTTTATAGAAAATCTCTCCATAGAAGCCTCGAACTCTCTCTCGAAAAATTCAGCATAGGTCTTAGCATCTCCACCCATAGGGTTAGGAGCATCAGCATATGAAACACCGATATACTTTTCAAAGTCGTCTGTAACCTTTGCCACATTTACTGGCACCTTGCGGATGCGGTCATACTCGTCCCAAGAAAAGAGAAGTCTAGCCTTCTTTCCCTTGCGCTCGAGGGCACGGCATACGAAAAGTGATGTAGCTATATCACGGAAATTTCCGATGTGAATAGAACCTGAAGGCGAGATACCTGCTGCACAGACATACTCCTCCTTATTAGGGTTCTTTGCGATAATCTTATCTGCGATTTGATCTGACCAATGTGACATTTTTAACACAGGGAGGGACCCATTTGTTCTGAAAACTGGCCTGGTCCAGTTTTCAAATGGGAAGGACCCGTGTCCTCTCCCTTACTCCTTTCAAATTATAAATCAACTCTTCTACTATACTCTATCTGACAATTATATGTCAATCACTGAGCCACCTATGAACTCACGCACCAGAGAGTTATTAGGTATATCATCAGGTGCCAAAGGCAGGAAGTAATCCATAAGCTTTATAAGACGCTTAGCCTCCTTGTACTGAGGGTGATCTGATGGAATATTGTAAAGCTGTGGGATGGCATATATCTTTAAAACTGCCAGCTCATAGATGAGCGCTGAGTTAAACATAAAGTCAGCACTCTCCTGGAACGGGAAGATATTCTTCTCCTCACCCCTTCTGACTGAATCCCACATAGCGATAGTGTCAGCAGCCGAGGTACCTCTGGTTCTGGCATCCCGTACGATGCGTCTGATAAGACGGCCATCTGAGGTAGACAGCGGATTGTGCTCGTCTATGGAAAGCTGGGTGATAGCTGAAATGTACACCCTATACTTACTCTCTGAAGGAAGTGAGTAGCTCATCCTGTCGTTAAGCCCATGTATTCCTTCTATTACTAAGACATCATCCTTGCCCAGCTGCATAAAGTGTCCATTGTACTCACGCTTTCCTGTCTTGAAATTATAATCAGGAAGCTCCACTCTCTTGCCATTCAAAAGATCAGTCATGTTCTGATTAAAAAGCTCGATATCTAATCCGTCGATAGACTCAAAGTCCTTCTCGCCAAATTCATCTAAAGGAATCTGGTCACGCCCCTTATAATAGCTGTCGAGCGGAACCGGATGCGGTGTCACGCCGAGTGCTCTAAGCTGTGCTGAGAGCCTGTGTGAAAAGGTCGTCTTTCCTGAGCTGGAAGGACCAGCTATCATAACAAACTTTATCTTCTCATCCCTTGCAATATTCTCCGCAAGAACTCCTATATTTCTCTCCATATAGGCTTCCTGCGAAAGAATGATATCCTTTATTCTGCCAGAAGCGATAGCGTCGTTTAAAGCACCCACATTTGCGATTCCCAAGGTGTCGCCCCACTTCATGCCAGCCTGCTGCACCTTAAAGAGCTTCTCAGGGCGCGTAAACTCTGCTGGAGTCTTCGTATCCTTTGAGGTAGGCAGCATAAGCATAAAGCCGTCTTCGTATGGAATCAAATCATAGTATTTGAGGATTTCAGTCTCCACTCCCATATAGCCATAGAAGTAATCTACTGTACCCTCTAAGTCATAGACATTTATATTGGACGAGGTTCGATACTTTAAAAGTCTCTGCTTATCCTTCATTGAAAACTCGCCGAAGAGCTCCTTGGCTATACTGGTCTTCGTAGAGTATTTTCTGATAGTCAGGTTCATACCAGCTGTCTCTAGCATGCATTTTTTAATCTCATCGAGCAGCTTTTCTGTAATCTTATCATCGCTGCAAAGCGTGCAGTAAAAGCCCCCACCCAAAGAGTGCTGGACATTTACGTTAACTTTGTCGCCAAGAACCTCATGTACAGCATGCTGTAAAAGCAGAATCACGCTGCGTCTGTAGGCTCTCATTCCATCCTTGTTCGCGGTGGTGACAAACTCTAATTCGCCCACACCAGCCACAGTCTTGTGAAGCTCCGTCAGCTTACCCTTATAGCTCGCAAGTATTATGTCGTCCTTATAATCCGCGGCAAAGTCCTTCGCAATGCTGCTAAGCCTTGTGCCGTCCTGGTAATTGTATTCTCTATCCCCAACTATAACCTTCGCCATATAACCTCCTGTACTGGAACTCTTTTCTCTGCTTAACTGGCACGGACCCTCGACCCCCTCTCGTCGAGGCCATCGCACGCTAAAGCATGCGGTAATCCCCTCCTGTGCTAAGCTTGATCCAAATAGTCCTGAAGTATTCTTCTGCGGCTAGGATGTCTAAGCTTCCTTAACGCCTTTGCCTCGATCTGACGGATACGCTCACGAGTTACATTGAACTCCTTACCTACCTCCTCAAGAGTGCGGCTCTTGCCATCCTCAAGACCAAATCTAAGAGTGAGTACCTTCTGCTCTCTCTCTGTCAAGGTTCCAAGCACCTCATTTAACTGCTCGTGAAGAAGTGTAGCTGTGGCAGCCTCTGCAGGCACTGGCACATTCTCATCTGGCAGGAAGTCACCTAAGTGGCTGTCCTCCTCCTCACCAATAGGAGTCTCAAGAGATACTGGCTCCTGAGATATCTTAAGTATCTCATGCACGCGCTCTACAGGCATGTTCATAGCCTCTGCGATTTCCTCTGGGCTAGGCTCTCTGCCAAGCTCCTGAAGAAGTGTACGGCTAACGCGCACGAGCTTATTTATAGTCTCTACCATGTGAACTGGAATACGGATAGTTCTGGCCTGATCAGCGATAGCACGAGTGATAGCCTGTCTGATCCACCACGTAGCGTAGGTAGAGAACTTATAGCCCTTATTATAATCGAACTTCTCTACAGCCTTCATAAGTCCGAGGTTTCCCTCCTGGATAAGATCCAAAAACAGCATTCCACGTCCTACATATCTCTTAGCTATAGAAACTACCAGACGAAGGTTAGCCTCGGCCAGTCTGTTCTTAGCCTCCTCATCGCCCTCTTCCATTCTCTTTGCGAGCTCTATTTCTTCCTCCGCTGAAAGAAGCTTAACTGTACCGATCTCCTTTAAGTACATACGCACAGGATCCTCGATAGAGATGGAATCTGGAACTGAAATATCTAAATCCTCCACATCCCCTGAAGCCTCAGCAGAAAGAAGAAGTGAATCATTTGGTCCATCTGAATAAAGAACCTCGATACCGTTTTTCTCAAGCAAAGCCAGAATCTTTTCCATCTGGCTGGCATCATACTTGCAGTCCTTTAAGAAATCAGCGATTTCAAAATCCTCGATGATGTTCTTCTGAGACTTTGCAATGTGAACCATCTCGGTTACCTTTGCATCCAGCTCATCATTTCCAAGACCGATATCGTCTATGAGCTCATCATCCTCCATATCCTCATCCTCTGATAGATTTACACCCATAGAGATAAGGAAATCATCAGCCATTTTATCCATGGCCTTCTCGTCGATGTCGATGAAATCGCTCTCATTGATCTCGAGTTCTTCCTCAGAGATTTCCTCCATATCAGATAAATTTATATCTGAAGGCATATCCTCATCGTCATCGTCATAGTCCTCTTCCTCTTCGATAGCTACATCCTCTGGCTCATCCTTCTCATCCTCGATGATGACAGGCATGTCCTCTAAGTCCATCTTTTCTAACTCTGCATCTACAGTCTTTTTCTTTGCCATAATATGCTCCTTCTTAATTATAAATCTGTTCTTTTATTTAACTCTATCATCAGCTGTTTCTTTTTCAGCATCGAGCCGCCGCCTCGCTTCATAGAGGCTTCCATTATTCTGATGACAGTTTCCTTTAATGCTCCCACCTTTGCCTTTTCATCAGCAAATTCTCCCGCAGTAGCAGAGAATATGGCTGCTACCACCTCTGCCTCCTCAGGCTCTATATATCTGGCCAATATACTTCCCACATCCACTGTGGTTCCAGCATCCAGGGATGACATGACAAGTCTCGCCACCTCCTGGTATACACCTTCATTGAAATCCTCAGGTGTAAGATACTTCTTAACCTTAGTCCAGATTTCTGGACTTTCATACAGCCAGTTCAAAAGCAAGCCCTGCGACAAAAGAACCGGATCAGTTCTCTTCGTCATCCTCTTTCTTAATGAAGCCTCAAATGCCTCATCATCCGGCTGCTTAGCCATCTCACTGTCCGCGCGCTGTGCATCCGCAGCCGCCAGCTTGGCAGCATTTCTAACCTCTGTTTCCAGCTGTTCACGCGGTATATCAAAGGTCATAGACACGGTATCTATGTACACACTGCGCTCCAGTGCATCAGGCAAACGCGCTATGGAATCAGCACATTCTCTGTAAAAGCTAAATCTGCTCTGCGGATCAGAGAGATCGTAAGTTTGCTCCAAATGCATTCTAAGGATGTAGATAAACGAATCCTCGGCGTTTCTAATACGTTCCTCGTAGGCTTCTACTCCCAGAGCCTTTATAAACTCATCTGGATCCTTGTGCGGTCTCATGTTTATAACCTTTACATTAAAGCCTGCTCGCTTAAGGATAGGTATCGCACGAAGCGCTGCATCCACACCCGCTCCATCGCTATCGTAGCTTAGGAATATCTTTCCGCTGCGGTTATACCTCTTTAAAAGATTTAGCTGGCCAGGAGGAAAAGCAGTTCCCATGCAGGCCACCGCATTGTCAAAACCTGACTTATGCAGGCTTATGACATCCATATATCCCTCGCAAATAATAGTTCCCTCTCTCTTGGAGGTTTTGGCTATATTCATACCGTAAAGCACGCGACTCTTATCAAATATAAGGGTCTCCTGGGTGTTTAGATACTTAGGCTCACCTTCACCCATGACACGACCGCCGAAGCCTATCACCCTGCTTCTGTCATCCATTATAGGAAACATAGCTCGATTAAAGAAATAATCATAGGCTCCTCTGGTCTCATGTATTCGACACAATCCCGCATCCACTATCTCTCTATCACTATAGCCCTTGCTCCTTAGAAACGTATAAAGGCCGTTAGACTTCGTAGGACAGCTTCCCAGACCAAAGCGTGTGATAATCTCAGGAGTTAATTCTCTTCCCGTAAAATACCTAGCCGCTCTTTCGCCCTCTGGACTTCTTATTATCCTCACATAAAACTGCGCTGCCTCTTTATACATTTCGCGCATGCGCTCGCGTTTGTCGTCCATAGCCTTCTGTGCTGGATTATAATCCTGCACAGGCAAATCTACATTTGCTCTCTGCGCCAGCATTCTAATCGCCTCAGGATAAGAAATATTCTCTATCTTTTGGACAAAGGTGAAAACATTTCCGCCCGCATGGCAGCCAAAGCAATAGAACATCTCCTTACCCGGAGTCACAGAGAAAGAGCCTGTCTTCTCATTATGGAAGGGACAAAGTCCAAAGTATGTGCTCCCTTTTTTCTTCAGTTGTACATATGAGCTGATTACGTCGACTATATCGCTTTTTCTTCGCACCTCATCGACGAGCTCCTCAGAATAAAAAGGCACTAATTATTCCCCTCCACAGCCCATGCCTTTGGCATGAAGTAATCATTAAACTTTGAGATACAATATTTATCTGTCATTCCTGAAATGTAATCACATATCACTGTTTCTACAGGTATGACATCTGACATTATCATCTTAAAATACTGCATAGGAAGCTCAGTCGGATTTTCCATGTAATAGCCAAACAAAGCCTCTATCATTCTATCTGCCTTTACCTCCTCAGTCTTGGCCTTAGAGCCTGTATACACATGACTGAACATATAATTTCGGATTTCCTGCATCGCATCATAGCAGTCTGCACTCATGGAAACCTCTGACATGCCCCTGCTCGACTCTATTACATCATGTATAAGCTTATCCAGCCTCTCCTTCGAGGTATGTCCCAAATAATCACAGGCATACCTTGGAAGATCCTCCTCTGTCAAAAGATTCGCTCTTATGGCATCATCTATATCGGCATTTATATATGCTATCTTATCTGAAAGTCTTACACACTGTCCCTCCAGTGTAGCAGGTCTTCCCTCTGACTGATGGTTTCTGATTCCATCCCTTACCTCCCAGGTAAGGTTTAATCCATTTCCATCGTTCTCTAACACTTCCACTATTCGCACACTCTGCTCTGAATGTGAAAAGCCCACAGAGCACAGCCTGTTTAGGCATCTCTCTCCAGCATGACCAAACGGAGTGTGTCCCAGATCATGACCTAAGGCTATAGCCTCTGTGAGGTCCTCATTTAATCTTAAGGCCTTGGCTATAGTTCTGGCATTCTGGCTAACCTCTAGGGTATGACTAAGTCTGGTCCTGTAGTGGTCGCCCTCTGGTACTAAAAAGACCTGTGTCTTATTCTTTAGTCGCCTAAATGACTTACAGTGAAGAATTCTATCCCTGTCTCTGGTATAAAGCGGTCTGATATCACACTGCGGCTCGTCTCTATCTCTTCCTCTTGAATTCTGACTCAAAGCAGCATAAGGTGATAAGGTTTCCTCTTCTATTTTTTCTATCTCTTCACGAATAGTCATTTTTAATCCTCATAATCCAGACAGCACACGCTAAAATATCCGTGCATAATAGTTATTACGCACGGATATCCATTTTACTTTTTAAATCTAAAATTAATTTCAAGGCCTATTCATATCTCAACGCTTCTATTGGATTAAGCTTCGCCGCCTTGTTGGCCGGATAGTATCCAAAGAAGATACCGATGGCAGTAGAGAAAAGAAGCGAGATTATGATACCCTTTATACTGATAACAGGCGTGGTGTCCGCCACCATGCAGGCTATCTGTCCCACTATAATACCTACGATGATTCCTATGATACCACCTATGATACAGATGATAACTGCCTCCACTATAAACTGTGTTCTAATGGAGCTGTTAGGCGCTCCCAAGGCCTTTCTGGTACCGATTTCTCTGGTACGCTCTGTTACAGATACAAGCATTATGTTCATAACACCGATACCGCCTACGATGAGCGCGATACCTGCAATAAATGAAATGGCTGTGGTAAGTGTTCCCATGATAGTGGAAACCATATTCATCATGATTCCAAGGTTAAAGCAGTCTACCTTGAAGTTCTGATTAGTCTTATAATAATTATTAAAGAACTGCTTGGTCTCCTTTGTAAGCTTCTCTGGGTCTACGCCCTCTCCGCCTACTACAGTAAAGAATGAAAGCCCTTCTGTTCTGTTCATCTCCATGGCCGCACTGGCTGGGATATACATATTCGTGGCCAGGTCCTTTCCCATGGCTGCCACCATCATACCCTGAGCCGTGTATTCACTCACACCGATTACCACGAAATCGAAGTACTTCTCGCCATCGAAGAGCTGAACCGTCTTTCCAAGTGCCTCTTCCTTATCTCCACCGAAAAGGTTATCTACCGCCTTATCAGTTATGATAGCGACCTTTCGCTTACCCTTCAGCTCATCCTCTGAAAAATAACGACCCGACAAAAGCTTCACAGAATTCGCGAAAAATGCACCTGTATTATAACCTCTTACACTTACATTTGCGTACTTCTCACCGAGAAGTATCTTAGTTCCATGTCCGTAGGATTCCTCGATAGAGATACTCTTTACTCTGTCTGCGAACACATCACAGTATGCCCTTACCATATCAAAGGTAATAAGGTCATCCTCCGTCATTTCGACAGACTGTATACCAAAGGCTTCGTCCTCATCAGTGGTTTTCTGTGAGACATACACATTTATATTATTCGCACCGGCTGAAGACATCTCACTTAATACAGTGGCAGTCACAGCCTCACCCACAGTCATAATAGCTATAACCGAAGCTATACCTATGATAATTCCTATCATGGTAAGAAATGCACGCATTTTATTGGCCTTAAGCGAAGAAAAAGCCAGTCTAATATTCTCAATCAGCACCGTTCTTGCCCTGCCTTTCTCCCACGAAAAGTCCATCCTTAAGAGTAAGGATGCGCTCTGTCTCCTCAGCCAGCTCTGGCGAGTGGGTAATTAAAACGATGGTCTTTCCCTGTTCCTTGTGAAGCTTGTGGAAAAGGTCCATTACAAGACGTCCTGTAGTGGAATCCAATGCACCTGTAGGCTCATCCGCCAGGATAATAGCAGGATCATTAGCCATGGCGCGTGCTATAGCCACACGCTGCTTCTGACCACCTGATAGCTCCTCCGGCAAATGCTTCATTCGCTCATCCATCTCCACCATGGTAAGAAGCTCCTGCGCACGCTCTATGCGCTGGCCTCTTGGCATGCCCGCATAAAGCATAGGCATCTCGACATTTTTAATAGCATTTGTCTTAGCTATAAGATTATAGGTCTGAAATACGAAGCCTATCTTTTTATTTCTGATAGCAGAGAGATCCTTATCTGATGCAGCCATTACATCCACACCATCGAGCATGTACTCTCCTGCACTTGGCTTATCAAGAGCCCCTATGATATTCATAAGTGTAGACTTACCAGAACCAGATGCGCCTACGATGGCCACGAATTCACCCTCGTTTACCGTGAGGTCAATACCGTGAAGCACCTCGAGCTCATTTGGCGAGCCCTCATAGAAGCGCTTATAAATGCCCTTTAATTCGATGACAGCAGCCATATTACATGCCTCCCATCAAGCCCATCTGTTCCATAAGTGCCTCGAGTGAACCAGCGCCATCGCCTGATATTACCTTGACCTTGGCTCCCTCTGTAAGCTCCTTAGAAATAACCTCTACATAATAATCATTTTCGATACCAGTCTCCACGTATATCTTATTATATACGGTAGGGTCGATAGTATCCTTAGATGGATTAGCCTTAGCCTCCTCTGTGGCAGCCTCATCCATTACCTCTATAAACTTCTTGCCCTCATCATCCTTCTGAATGGCATTATAAGGAACTCCGAGTACATTCTTCTTTTCATTTATGGTGATGGTAAGCTTCGCAGTCATATCAAGTCTAAGATTCTTGTCAGGATTCTTAATAGAAATCTTTACAGAATACTTGGCAAGTCCGCCACCTACCTGATTACCTACAGTCGCACGGGTATTTATATGAGTGATTTCACCATCCATCACAGCATCGCCGGTACCGTTAGACTTTATAGAAACCTTCTGACCCTCCTTAAGCTTTGGAATGTCATACTCATCCACATAGGTCTCGATTTCAAATGAGCTGGTATCCTCGATGATAAGAAGTGGCTGTGCTCCATACTTATCGCCCTGCTTGTAATTTACATAGGTTACAATACCGCTGATAGGAGCCTTAACCTCACCGTTTTCAAGCTGCTGCTCATAGGTAGCCACCTGGTAATCCGAGTTTATCTTGTTCGCTGCATTAGAGGTGAGCGATGCATTTGCTGAGTTTACAGTAGACTTATAGTTATTCTCTGCCTTTTCGTAATCTGATTCTCTCTGCGCTACCAGATACTGATAATCTTTAAGTGCATCATCGACAGACTTTTGTGCATCCTCCACTCTTACTCTCGAACTCTCCACGCTTGACTGCGCATCGAAAACTGAATTCTGTGCAGAAGTAATGGTCTGGTATTCAGTCAGACTTCCGTCATGACTAAGACCATCATATTTAACCTGACCATTAATATAAGTTTGGTTCAATGATCTCATGGCTGAATCTAAGTTTCTCTGTGCTGCATCCAGATTATTTATAGCAGTCTGATAAGTATCCCAAGCTCTATCTATCTTATCATCTACAGCCTTAAGAGCCTCATCATAAGTCTTCTTGGCATTACTCTTTGTCTGATTCGAAGTGGATGCCGAAAGGTTACTTGCCGCCTGTGATTTCTTGGCAGCCTCCAAGCGTGTCTCTATGGCCTCTTTATCCATAACAGCCAAAACATCGCCCTCTTTTACTGTATCACCTTCCTCGATGTCAAATGTCAGTATTTCTACTCCGGAGTAAGCAGAATCAATAATAACATTCACCTTATCACCTGCTATCACCTTACCCGAGGTAGAAAGTGTCTCCGTGATATCCATAAGACTCGCTTCCTCCGTGCTGGATGAAAGCATAGCTAAAGTCTGCTCTGTGGTCTTCTGAATAAATTTTGAGCATGCGTAGAAGCCGCCCCCGCAAAGCAATATTATAATCGCTAATATGATTAGTCCAACCTTGTGTTTCTTGATAAATGCCATATCTTTTCAAGTCCTCCCTGTAAGTTAAATCATCCTAATCTTTCCATTCTCGATGGAAATCTTCTGTTCTTTATATAAATGTCCCAAAGCACGCTTGAAAGCAGCCTTTGAAAGACCAGTTTCTCTCATTATAACCTCAGGTGATGCATTTTCTGAAAATGGCAGTACACCTGCATAATCCTCGATAAGCATGTAAAGAGCCTCTGCATCCTCTGAAAGCTGAAGGTGTGCCTTTGCCCTAAGTGTTACGTCACATTTGCCGTCCTCTTTTATGGAAGTGATGCGAAGAGAAACTACATCGCCTATGCGAAGATGCTTCGTTCCCTCATGACGAGGAATCATAGCACTGTACTTGTCATCCAGTGCGACAAATGTACCAAAATCTCTTGAGAACTCGTATACTCGACCTTCGACTTCATCTCCCACTGTATATGGTGGCTTCTGAGAAAGCACCTTATACAGCCCCTTCATGGAAGCTGCAAATCTGCCTGACTTGTCTAAGTATACCCTTACAAGCACCTCATCGCCTGCCTCCGGATGACCAAGCATCTCATGGTAAGGCAAAAGAAGCTCCTTTGGAAGACCCCAGTCTAAAAATGCACCTATCTTTCCCACCTCTGTGATGGTGAGTGCAGCGAAGCCGCCCAGTGTAACCTTTGGCATGCTGGTGGTGGCTATAGGTCTGCCCTGATTATCCTTGTAAATAAATACTTTAAGCTTATCTCCTATGCCTACATTTGCAGGTATCATAGAATTCGGCAGGAGCACTCGCTCGCTGGCCTCTATGGATTTTCCGTCCGAAGAGAGATAAAGACCAAAGTCCACTCTCTTTTCTACTATCAGTTCCTGAATCTGTCCAGGATTTATCATAATGACTCCTAACTAAACTCCACTATAGCGCTCACATCCTCGCCGAGCATTAAAAGAAGCTGATAACCGTCCTCGATAGCTATCCTTTTAATGTCAAGTCTGTCATTTAAGTGAGCTGCTTTTTTATAATTTGTAACTACTGACTTATACTCGAAGTCCTTTGGCAGTGCACTCTCTGCGAAGAGCGGGTACCAGGCATTATTCATGTGATCATTATTATCTATAAAGGCTGCACTGACCTCAAAGCTGCCCAGATCCTCATAATCCTCCATGGCCTTCTTGTGAAGCTTATTCGGACCAAATTCAAAATCAGGCTTTTCTCCCAGCTCGTAGGCCTCATGGTATTCCTTCGGAATATTCTGAATAGAAAGCGTATCCATATTCATGGAAACCCATAGGGTATCTGCTATAGCAAGAAGCTCGTCAGTCTTCGCATCATTTATCGCAAATATACGATATCCAAACATTCCCCTAAGCTTATATGGGGTGGTGGAAACCCTTATTTCCTGACCCATGACAGGGCGCTTAAGCACCTTAAGATTATACTCTGTCACGAACCAGCCATAATGATTCTTCTCTTGAAACGAAAGCCCCACGCCCAAATCCTCAGACTGGGCAGTGGAGCAATCTTGCATATAATTCAATATATAATTAAGTTTTATGCGGCCATCCACCTCACACTCTGAGTATCTGACCACTGCATTATAGGAATACATTTATCTTCTATTTTTATTAGTCAAGCAAAGAACTATAGTAAACACTAAATCAAGTCCAAACAGCACAAAGAACATAGGTGTCATAACTGACATACCACCGATGAAGGCAAGCGCTAAAACCTGAAGCAAAAACATCAGGAAGAACTCAATCCATCTGCGCTCATAAGCGAATACACCCACACCAGTTATAATAGAACCGAGTGCCACGAAGCTCTCATAAGCGTAATCATCGCCCAAGGTACCCTGGGTAATCAATACCGCCGCAAGAATAACAATACCCACTAAAAAGAAAAGAATGGCTGCGATACCTCTCCAGTCAAGCTTTGGAGTATTCTTATTGGTAGTGATAGTTTGCTTTTTCATGGTTAAATCCTCGATTTCACTTTCTACATTTGGGGAATATACCCCAGTTATCTTTTAAAAAATTAATAACCCCTTCAGACGAATCCAAAGAGGTTAAGTAGCTGGCCCACAAGGATTCGAACCTTGAAGTGACGGAGTCAGAGTCCGTTGCCTTACCATTTGGCGATGGGCCAATATTCACAACGAAATGTAATATATCACAGCCCTCACCAAATTGCAAGCGTTTTCTTAAATTTTTTATGTTACTTTTAATTCCATGGGTTCCAAACACCCTCATCCGGTGCATAGTCGCCATGCTCATACTCATAATCATATCCACCAAATGGATTATATCCACCGTAAGGATTCGTTCCGAGGTTCATACTCTCGCCCTCTGCTATCTGTGTGGCAGTCTTATAGATAAGCGGTGTTCCCTCATGTAAAGTACAATACTGCTCACCTTCTTCACCCAATGAACAGCCTACCTCTGAATCCTTAGAACCCGCTATAAGATTATGAAGCATAACTCCTCTGGTCGTATCATGGCATGCGCTGGTGGCGAGCATACCTGACTCATTACATCTAGTAGCCACTACATGTCTATCACAGTACTCTGTAGGCTCTGTGCCCTCCACAAAGTACTCAGTATACGTATCATCACACATACCCTCTACAGGAAGAAGCCCTGACTTTCTGCAGACTTCACACTCGATAATTCCCTCCGGTCTGACAAAATCTGCTCTTGCCATGCCTTCATGTACGCGCTTCATTACCTCTTTCCAAATGTTCTTTGGATAGTTCGTATAGCTCTGCGCAGTCGAATCATCGAAGCCTCCCCAAACTACAGCTGTATAATACGGGGTATAGCCTGCCCAAAGAGCATCTCGGCTTTTAGTGGTGGTACCCGACTTACCTGCTATGGTCTGACCATCGAACTTAGCTCTGGTACCTGTACCAGCATTTACTACATCCTCCATGGCCGATGTCAAAAGCCATGCTGTAGATTCCTTCAAAACCTGACGAGAGGTCTTGTTTGTGTTATCAAGAATAATATTTCCTGCATGGTCATATACCTGAGTGTAGAATATAGGCTCATTATAATAGCCTTCATTCGCTATGGTCGCATAAGCGGCAGTAAGCTCGAGATTGGTAACACCTCTTGTGATACCACCGATAGCCAACGAAAGGTTATTATCACCCTCATCCAGGGTCGAAATACCCAAATTCTTAGCATACTGATATCCAAGACCTGTTCCAATATCCTGCATGGTGCGAACCGTTACGATATTTATAGACTTAGTTATAGCCTTTCTAATATTAGTAAGTCCGCCAAAGGTTTTATCATAGTTATTTACTTCCTTCTCTGTGCCCGCATATATAAACGGTGCATCATCCTCTACCGATGCAAGAGTCTTTCCACCTGCGTCCAAGGCTGCCGCAAAGCAGGCCACGATTTTAAAGGTAGAGCCTGGCTGTCTAGTAACAGACACCGCTCTGTTAAGTGTCTTCGCCTTATCCTTTTCACCACGACCACCCACGATAGCTATTACCTTACCGGTAGAATTCTCCATGATGGTCATAGCAGCCTGTGGCTGAAGAGTGTACTCTATGGTCTCGCCTGCCTCACCTACGGTATCGCCAGGCTCCATTATCTCTTCCTTGTACTTGGCGATAGCCTCGTCGCATTCCTCTATAGTCTTAAAGTTTATATTATAGTCAGGATTGTTTTTCTTCTGCTGATAATATCTAAGCATAGACTGCTCAGAATAGTTCTTCGTGGAACCATCTGCCTTATTCACTGTCAGTCTCCAAGAGAAGGAATACTTTAGATGATCCTCATAATTAGCAATATCATTTATCTGCTCTTCTGCGATAGCCTGCACTCTGGAATCCTGAGTTGAATAAATCGAAAGACCACCTGAGTAAAGCATCTGATAAGCCTGTGTAGCAGTGTATCCGGCCTGCACCAGATCATTTACCACAGCATCAGTAAGTGCATCGACAAAATATGATGTAGAGCTGGTATTTATAGATTCATTTACATTCGTGATTCTCTCGTAGATATCATCAGCTACAGCCTCATCATACTCAGCCTTAGTGATATAGCCCTGATCCCACATGTTCTTAAGGACAGTCTTTCTACGACCATTATTTAAATCCGGATTCGAGATAGGGTTCCACTTAGTAGGGTTCTGAGTGATGGCAGCTATACAAGCGCACTCCGAAAGCTCCAGCTCAGAAACTGACTTTGAAAAATATCTCTGAGAAGCAGCCTCGACACCCAGCGTATTCTGTCCCAGGTTAATCGTATTCAGGTAGTTTATCAGAATATCATCTTTAGTGGTGTGCTTTTCCAGCTGCACTGCCAAATACTGCTCCTGAATCTTACGCTTAAAGGAATCCAGTGAACCTCTATCCTCTGTTACCCAAGATGTAAAATAACAGTTCTTCAAAAGCTGCTGAGTAATAGTGGATGCACCTGAGCTAAAATGGAAGCCCTGCGCCACGCCCTGCGCACCAGCACGCACTATACCCTGAAGGTCGATACCATTGTGCGTATAGAATCTCTCATCCTCTATCGCTACGAAAGCGTGCTGAAGATTAATCGGTACCTCGCTTAATTTAACAGCAGTTCTATTGGCTCCGGCAGATGCCAAAGTTTCTATCTCTCTGCCCTCGCTATCATAAACCACAGACAGATATCCCTCTGGGGTGATATTAATAGTGCTTACATCAGGCAGCTCATTTACTATACTCTGGTACAAATCTAGTGCAAACTGCGCAGCAAAATAGACACCTGCCACCACGCCCACAAGCGCAAGTCTTATGAGCCAAACACCCATGGAAGGTCTCTTATTATGCACTGCCTTTATATACTGTCTCGCCAGCTTTCTAGAACCTTGTCTACCGTAGTTCATAATTTTCTCCAAGTTACATATCTATAAAACTTGCTTATTATACCACATAACCCTTTTCGTTTCAAATTTCTTAATCACCAGGTGTTCTCTGCCACCACGCTGTCCCCACCATGCACTGCCCGGCTATCCCTGACTCGTGTTTTCCTACCCTATACTGCCCGGCTATCCCTGACTCGTGGTCTTAATAAGCTACTTGAGCTCTCAAGACCAAAAATCGACGATTTTGCCCTTATTTTGGTCTTATAAGCAGCAAATTCAATATTAAGACCAAAAATTTCACGAAAACAGCCAAAAACGGCCTGTTTTTGGTCAAAAAATAGGGGTCCGGCAAATTAAGACCAACGCTGTGAGCATTTGCAATGCGTCACGAATATTTACGCCTACAAACCCCACCGCAAGCAGTGTATAGCACTTGTCACATTCGCGAGTGATCTTGCGGCATTATTTCACTAACACTTATGCTCGTCTCATGTGGTCGCCCCAACGAGCCATCCGGGCTCGGTGTGGCTCAAAATTACATCCCTGTAATTTTGTCCACATTCAACTTCGCATTTCGTGAAGTGAAATATATACCTCGACCAAGTCGCTCAGTGCCAATCATTATACACCGCTTGCTGTGCATACGTAAGACGTAGGTATAGACTATCCCAAGACAGTTACTCTGGATAATCCTCCTCCACTGAATCCGGTGCGATATAATTCGCCGGATCGTCGTAGTCATCAGAGCCATCATCAGGTTCTGGTGTCGGTGTAGGTGTAGGACTAGGTGTCACACTAGGCGATGGCGAAGCAGAAATCGTCGCACTTGGCACCTCGTCTGGCTCGATGGTCTCCTCGTCTGGCTCCTCCATATCTACAGGCTCGTTGGTCACTACCGTTTCAGCCCTGCTTACCAAAAACGCACCCTTTGACTGCCCGCGAAGCACCTTCCACTCCCATGGAATAGTGCTCTTGTAGCGGCAGAATGGATCATTCACATAAAAGCCTTCATCATCATAGTCCCTTACCACCAGGAAATGTCCACCCACTGTGAAATCTCCTGGCTTTACAGAGAGTATCAGATACGCCCCATCATCAAGCCATGACTTGACATAATCCTCTGTTAAATATGAAAAAGATACATTTCTTGAAACAAGTCCAAAGTTCTTTGCACCTCTTCCCATTAGACCCCAGCTGGTGCCCGAGCCCTTCACATAGTACCCCTTTTCCATAGCATACTTTGCCATGTCAGCAGGTGTAACCTTTTCCTCAGTAAGACCAGAAACCACCATAGCAAGGGTGGTCGGTCCACAGCCAGACTCTGCTATACAGCTGGTTCCATATGATTCATATCCCCATCTTTCATCCCACTGTAAATAATGCGGAAGCTTGGCTGCCTTTTCCTCCTCTGTCAGCTCGCACTTAACGCGAGCGTCAGCATCGAAAAATCCAGCTAAGAAATCTGCCATCTCTGGATTATTGACCACATCTACTAAAAGACCTGTGGTCAGCTCCTCGGCGGAAGCGAACACCACCTCATAACGCTCATCCAGCGCTGCTCGTTCCTCTATGATGGCAAGTGCCTCCTCACGAGAATATTTGACCGGTTTTCCAATCACCGCATCCAGCCAAGGTGCTTCCTCCACCGAAAGCAGCTCATGCGGTTTTAATTCTACTACTTCTTCCTCTGGCTCTTCCTCTTCTGCCTTCTTTTTCACAAATCCGACCACGTCCACGTCCTTAACGCGATCAAATGAAGTCTCGCCTGAATCATTATAATTCAGGGACCTCACCATGAAGAACGCCCCGATAGCAGCCAAAAAGAGACCAAGGCCAGCGAAAATATATATTATAAATTTCTTCATCCGTAAATACTAATCTATATCACTATCTGCCACGCCATGCATAGCATTAAAATTCCTTCTTGCGTGCTCCATCTCATTCAAAAGATCGTTGGCTGAAAAAAGATGGCATCCATCTCCACGCACTATCACCTGTTCAGCGAAATCACTTGTCGCCACAGTGATTTCATACTCTTTTCCATGCTTGAGACCAAACTTCTCTATATAACGATCCGCTGTTTCCGCAGTCTTTGTGAACACCACATGGATATTGTTATAGTCGAGGTGCTCCTCCGGATGTGAATGCAGCTTATATGCGTCAAATACCGCGATAATCTCACAGCCTACTATAGCCTGATGATTGGACAGCTTATCTAAAAGCGCTCCTCTTGCTGAATCGATATTTTCATCACATAGTGCCTTTAGCTCAGGCCAGGCATGGATAATATTATATCCATCCACTAAAAGATAACGAGGCTTTCCAAGGTTCACACCCCGTTCCCTTATCGCAGCCGCAGACTTTTCTGAGTCTACCTCCGCGCGGCTCGGCAAATGCCTTGCCACACCGTTCGCCCTCTTTATTCCCTTATGCGGAGCAAATGCTTTGTCTTTATTTAAGCCTCCGTGCTTAGCCATTATCTCATCTATCTCCTCTATAGAGATAAAGTCCTTATCGGCTGACAAATCAGGTGCCGAAAGCTTAGCTCGATTTCTTATTTGTTCATCGCTTAAAGCCTTCGTAGGATGTAAAACTGATGGCATATGCATAGCGCCCTTTACCTGATCCCATGGAACTACCACCCCGGCACCATGGCTGCAAAATACTGAATCAGGTGTGTTTCTAAGGTCTGCCAGCGGATCATATCCGCGAGATAGCACTACATCCTCTGCATTGTGGCAAACCTCGTAATCACTGAGGCTAAGCTCTAAGCTTCCGAGCCCACCAGTATAAGCTGTCACATCTGGTCCATAGGAGCCAATGGTAGAAACAGGCGCAGTACCAGTAAGTCTAGTAAAGCTTCCATCACCCACTGTCATAGGCGAAAAATCCTTTGCATACATTCGCTCTAAGTCAGTCATCGCACGTCCTACCTTATCTGTAGGCACAGTCAGACTGAAGTAATAGTAAGGCTCTAGCAAAACATTTGACGCCTCCATGAGTCCCTGGCGCACTGCTCTGTAGGTAGCCTGTCTAAAATCTCCACCCTCAGTATGCTTATTATGTGCACGACCACTCACCACAGATATCTTCATATCCGTGATAGGCGAGCCAGTCAGCACACCCCTGTGTGTGCGCTCCTTCAAATGTGTAAGAATCAGTCTCTGCCAGTTCTTATCCAAAATATCCTCACTGCAGTTTAGCTCAAAGACAAGCCCTGAACCCTTAGGCAGCGGTTCCATTAGAAGATGCACCTCAGCATAGTGACGAAGTGGTTCAAAATGCCCCACTCCCTCCACAGTATTTGAAATGGTTTCCTTATAAACGATTCGACTTTCAGAAAATGAAATCTCATCTCCTAAAAGCTCCTTTATGCGGTCAGCTACTATCTCAGTCTGAACTTGTCCCATGAGCTTTATGGAAATTTCCTTTTTCTCATCATCAAAGTCCAAGGACAACGACGGATCCTCCTGTGCATAGGCTCTTAGCTTTGGCAGCGCCACTGCTGCATCCATATCCTTCGGAAGGTTTAATCTATAAGAGAGCACAGGTGAAAGCGTCGCATCAAAGGTCGACCTCGCCTCGTCCTTTGTGATAGTCATGCCTGCATAAATATTCTTAATACCTGTGAGAACCACTACCTCGCCAGGTGTCGCCTCACGCAGGTTCTCATACGCGTCACCGCAATATCTTCTTATTCCGTTTATCTTTTCGTCGATAAGAACATCCTTCGGTCTTATCGTGCCATTTAAGACCTTTATCCAAACCTCTCGCTCACCCTTAGGATCATGTGTCACCTTAAAGCTTACAGCTCTAAAGTCATCATCCGGATACTGTGTACAAAAATTCGGACAGCAATCAAGCAAATCTCCAAAAAGCTCATCCACGCCCTCGTTCTTAAGTGCGCTTCCAAACCATACAGGAAAAACCCTTCTCTCCTTTATGGCATCGTGCACACTTTCAGACGAAAGCGAAAATGTCTTCAGGTACTCCTCTATGAGAGTCTCGTCCACGCCAGCCATCTCTTCAGCCTGTTCAGCCAAATCATAGATAGCGGCTCTGGTATCCAAATCCCTTTTTAGCTCAGCTATGATATCCTCCCTGGACCTTTCGGTCATATCCATCTTATTCACGAAAATAAAGACAGGGAGGTTGTATTTTTCTAAAAGACGCCACAAAGTGAGGGTGTGCGACTGAACGCCCGCCCCCGCTGATATTATGAGAACTGCTGCGTCCAAAACAGAGAGCACTCTCTCCATTTCGGACGAGAAATCCACGTGACCCGGAGTATCCAAAATAGTAACTCCTATGTCCGCCGTCTCGAAATATGCACTTTTAGAGTAGATGGTAATACCACGGCTTTTCTCCATGGAATCGGTGTCTAAAAAAGTGTCACCGTGATCCACACGACCCGCTTTTTTTATAACTCCTGCCCTGCAAAGAATAGCCTCCGAAAGAGTGGTTTTACCGGCATCTACATGAGCCATAAGACCCAGAGATAAAAACTTTGGCATTATTTAAAGTATTCCTTCATCAAGTCCACCAGATATTTTGTATCTTCGCTGCCCTCAGTCTCTGTACATGAGTGCATAGCCAGCTGTGCCAAGCCTATGTCCACAGATGGAACCGATACATGCGATGTAGATATATTGCCAAGCGTGGAACCGCCTGCCACATTTGATCTATTGTAAAAGGTCTGATACGGTACATTTGCCGCCTCGCATAATCTTACCAACCTAGAGTAGCTGACGGCGTCCGTCGTGTACTTTTGATTCGCAGCAAATTTAATAACGACGCCATCATTCATATAAACCTTATTAGTCACATCCGCCTTATCCTCATGTGCGGGATGCAGGCTGTGGGCATTGTCAGCACTTATCATAAAGCTTTTTGAAAGTGAACGCAAATAATCACCCCGGCTTCCGCCAAAGGCTTCATTTATTCGCTCAAGTGTATCAGATAGGAAGGTCGAATCAGCTCCCTGTCTGGATGCGCTTCCAACCTCCTCGTTATCGAAAATAGCCACCAGCGAAGGTGCGGTCTTTTCAGCGCATATAAGGCCATACACCAGACCAAAGGCACAGGCTAAATCATCAAGTCTGGGACTTAATATAAATTCATCCTTTTCACCTATAAGCTTTGGCTCATCCCTGTTTACTATCCAAAGATCGCCTGAAATGACATCCTCTTTTTTTACTCCACAGGAAACTGCAGCTAATGAAACTATATCAGCATCTTCGCCCTGGTTTGAATAGAGCGGAAGCAAATCCTTTTGGATATTATACTCAAAGCCTTTATTAGCCTCACGGTTCATATGAATAGCAAGTGATGGTATCACAAGAAGATCTTTGTCGATATAAAATAATTCTGAGCGAACACCGCAGGCAGCATCCTTTACCACCAGTCGGCCTGCCACTGTCAGTGCACGGTCAAACCATGGTGCCATAAGCATTCCGCCATAACCCTCCACGTTCAGCCTTACATATTTTCCGCTTACGACATTCGCCTTTGGAAGCTTCACTCGAAACATGGGTGAATCACTGTGAGCTGCAGCCATATTAAAGCCTGCCCCAGCCTGATATCCACCTAATGTGAATGCGATTATGCTCGAATCACTTCTGGTGACAAAGTATTTTCCACCCTCCTTCAAAACAGCCTTGTAATCATCCTTCTCGGATAGCTCCACAAAGCCTGCCTCAAGCAGCATAGAAGAAGTAACCTTCACCGCATGGTATGTGGTCGGTGAAGACTTAATATAATCAAATAATTTTTCGTTTTCCTTAGATATCATGTTATTCACTCAGTCTAACGGTTTCGCCACTCTTAACCTCTACAGGCTTACCATCAGCTCCAGAACACCATACAGATATAGCGTTAGGGTTGTAGATGCTCTTATTATCAGCAAATGCGACCATACGCTTAGTAGCTTCCAAATAATCTACGATTTCAATGTTCGTTGCGTACCAGATATCATCCTTTCCACCTACCAGCTTACAGAAATCCTCCATAACCTGCCACTTTTCCTCTGTGTCAAACTCAAAGCTGTGTCCCCATACATACATCATGTAAAGATACTGAGTCTTATGCAAATCTACGAAGCGCTGGCCGTCATCTAAAAGACCATGTGTATGATGACAGGTAGCCTTCCACTCATAGAAATTCTGTGGAATGCTAAAGCCGTGAGTATCTCCCACTACACGACCATATTTAATTCCCAGAATAGGCAGCATAGCCTCTATTTCCTTAGAGTATGAACCATTAGGATATGCAAGTCCTCTTACTGGATATCCCATAACAGCCTCGAGATTCTTTCTATCCTCCATCACCTCTTCCATAACAGCTGTGATAGGGCAGCGCTCGATGGTCGGGTGTGTGTATGTGTGGCAAGCCACCTCATGACCCTTGTAAAGCTCTTTAAACTCCTCAGGCTGAACCTTCTCTCCATAGCGGTTATGATATATACCCGAATTAATATTAAAGGTGCCACGGATTCCATACTTGTTAAACATAGCCACCAAACGACGGTCCTCAGTACGTCCATCGTCATAGCTCATAGTCAGCACCTTGTGCTTTCCACCTGGAAACCAAAAATCAATTCTTGCCATCTTTTCTCTCCTTAAAAAATACTATACTAAAAAACCCCCAACCAAGGTGGGGGTTTTATATGTTACTACAATACTTCAATGATTATAAATGGACCAGTAAGCTGGGTATAACCACTAGGCTCTGCAGCCTTCTTTTCTTCCGTCTTCTTTACATCCTTGAGTTCGATGTAATCATTGCATACGTAGTAGGTCTTCTTATTCTTGATAACCTTGTACCAGCCTGTCTCAACACACTGAGCTACTACCTGAACCTCATTACCCTTCTTAAGTCCGCTAAGACGCTTTCCTTCTACTGTAGGAAGTGCTCTAAGGTTAACCCCTGTAGTAGCCACTCCTGTAGCTTCGATATCTTTAAATGTATAATCAGACTCCTTAGCTACCTTTACCAGCTCAACTCCCTTAATCTCTGCTGCATTTACCTGTGCAGGCAAAACAGTAGCAGCCATAACAAGCGAAAGGGCAAAAACACTTATAATATTTTTTATCTTCATATCTATCTTCGCTCCTTTAATATAACACCAAAGGCAAAACTGCGGTATAAGAATACATCAAAACCCTTCAAATTGCAAGAACTGTATCTTTTTAATATATCATTTCCTCTTTTTTCGCCCATGTGCATATACCCTTACTGGTAAGACCGCACATTACTACTGTGGTTCTGTTCATCTCCTTATCCAAGCCCTTCTCGAAGTGAACAAATTCAGTGATAGGTCCATATGAGAGCTTCATCTCGCACTCTCCAACTCTTTCCCAAGTACCAATAACCGATGCCATCTCCAATCTTCCACCTGGAAGAAGCTTCATAGGATGAGCATGTGAAACTCCCTGTGGGATAGTAGGTCTAAGCTCTATACGCTCATAATCTCCAAGCAAAAGCTCATCTCGCACGACTAGTAGCGTCTCTGCATTATATGGCTGTCCCATAGCTATCGGCCAGCCATCTGGTGTCATAATCATTTTTCTAATCTGAAGCAGTCCCGGACCCGGATCAGTGTTAAATGCCAGCTTTCTGATATGGCTAACAAGGAACATATCACCATTCTCTCTAAGAAGAACTGAATTATGTCCCGGTCCCATATATGCCTGACCGGTAAGATATCTGTATCCGCATGAAACCATAAGTCCTACGCTGCAGGAATCATCTGATATATCAGTCATCTCTTTGCCATTGTAATCAAGGTATGGACCAGTGATACATTTGCTGCGACCCACTCTGATATTATAATCGCATTTCAGCGAGCCATATGATACAAAGAGATAATAGTACTGAGTCTTAGGATGATAGATAATATACGGTCCTTCTATCGCACCCTCATTCCACTGAGGTCTTACCGCTATACATATTCCCTCGCCCTGGCCTTCTAAGGCCAGTCCTGTGGTCTTATCCAGCTTAAGCAGACGAATTCCGCCCCAGAACGAACCATATACCATGTACTGTTCACCTGTCACAGCATCTTCGATGATATTCGCATCTATACAGTTCACAGAGCTGTCTGTATTATTAGTCTTATGTACTAAAGCCTTCGGAACAAATGGACCTGCTGCACTGTCAGCCACTGCCATAAAGATAGCTGACTGCCTTACTCCCCAGCTGGAATTCGAGCAGTAGAGTCGATACTCATCCCCCACCTTTACGATGTCCGGTGCCCATATAGCATCCGAATTTGTATGCTCCCTAGACTCTGTTAAAACGCCCTCGACCACCGTTCCAAGACTCTTCCAATGCACTAAGTCAGATGAGACAAACCCCTGCGCACCTGTTCCATATATATAAAACTTTCCTGTGACTGGATCCTCGTAGATAGCAGGGTCGTGTACCTCTACCTCTGTCAGCTCAGTCTCCTCTATCATCTCATTTCCAGCAAATTCTTCGCTTACCTTATATTCCTCGTACTGCTTTTTTACTTCCTCACTCTCCCAAGTGGATGAGCTGATTTTCAAAGCTGATACACGTCCACAGAAGGAGTTTTGGAACACATCTGCACCCAGCCAAAGCTCTTTAACCTCACCCAACTGCGGCACATCAGAAATCATAGCTCCCAGCACTCCGTCCACATAGAATCTAAGAGTGGATGTAAAGGCATCATATGTAACAGTAGTAAAGGTCCATCTTCCCACTGAAAAAGCGCTGGCCATAGCATCGTGCCAAATGTTGTCGCCCTCATTATCACCCTTCACGCGGTACATGCTTCTTCCACCCGAAATATTAGGCATAAAGGCTGCAAATCCATTCTGATATCGAATATATAAAGCAGCCACCCAATTTTGTACCTCTGCTGGATTTACCCACATAGAGAATGAATAATCTCCATCTCCTAAGATAAGGGGAAGCTTTACATAATTTGTAGAGACAGAGCCGCCTGGGAACATTACAGCCCCCCAGCCTTTCGCGATGCCTCTGCCAAGCTTAACATCCTCGCTGACAGAACTTGCCACGAAAAGCTCATGATCGGACGCAAAGCTTTCATTAAAATGAAAGCTGACAATATCCTGTTGACTTTGCTGCATTTTTTCAAGGAATACGCGCAGTTCACTAATGGTAAGCTTATCTGAGAAAAACGCTCCTGTGGCAGCATCACAGCCACAGTCGGCTAGACACCTCGCGCGTTCACTGTTGTCCGCCATGCACCCAACTATGGTATATTTAAATCCTTTACCAAGCTTTATTATGCTTTTTAAGGTTCTTTTTCCCTCAGTGTCCTTAATACTCTCTATTATAAAATCGCCATCGAGCTTCACCGCAGACAGAGGCAGCTTTTTAAGGTATTTTACGGAAGAACAATCCTCTCCGAAATGAGACAATGCTATAGAAAAGCCTAATCCCTTAAGTCTGTTCATTCCATTTACTATTCTGGTCACAGACAGTCTTCCACTGAAAATAGATTCATCAAAATTTATCTCGAAGCAATCTGCACTCACGCCATATTTTCCAAGGATTTCTACCAGCGTGTCCATTTTCTGTTCGTCGAGAAGCATGAGATGCGAGAACTGAACACACAGCTTATTTCTGGCAGTGTTTATATCCTTAATTCTCCCGTAATCCTTGCAGACCTGCTCAAAAATAAACATATCTAGTTCATTTATGTATTCATTTTTTACGAGAATCGGTCTAAACTCAGATCTGCCTATTACAGTTCCATCAGGCAGCTTCCAGATACAGCAGGCCTCGGTCGAAACTATTCGAGAGCTCTGAAGGTTCAAAACCGGATGGTATTTGACAAAAATACGTCCCTCCTCCAAGGCAGCTACTACATCCTTCTCTATATACTTTTCGTAGCTAATCTGCTCCTCAAAGTCCTCATAGAAGGAGAATGAATCCTTCCCCTGCTCCTTCGCAAAGTACATAGCCTTATCAGCGAAGCTGAGCGCCACATCCAGGCCTTCCTTAACCGCATGACCGCGCAGTATTCCCACACTGCAGGATATTACATCAAAGGCCTTATCCTTATTCTTAAGATTTCTAGTAGCCTTAAGAATCTTTTCTGTCACAACAGATATAAACTCCTTCGTACCATCAAGTGGTATAATAGCGACAAATTCGTCGCCACCCAGACGCGCTACAATAGACCTCTCAGGTGTACATTCATTAAGGACATTGGCAAACTCAATCAGCAGCTCATCGCCCTTTTTATGACCATACACATCGTTTACTGTCTTGAAATTATCGATATCAAAAAACAGCACACTTACCACACTATCTTCATCCAGCTCCTCAAACGCCTGATAAAGACCTAGTCTGTTAAGAATCTTAGTCAAATAATCCTGCAGCATCGTTATATCCATTTAGTCTTCCCCCAAAGCCAATGATAAAACCAACTACTTATCTATTTCCTTCACATAAAGGTACAAGCTCTGGTTTTCCGGCGAGTAGTCATTTGCTGGAATAATCTCCATCATAACCCTCTTAAAGCTATCGCCATACCTTCTTCTGTAGAAGATGTGAAGTGAGGTCTTGTCCCCATCGAAATAATCCTTCATATAAGCCGGACTCGTAAGCTTCAAATACTCCTCCAAATCGTCCGGATGAACCTGTCCTGTGGTACCGAAGGATGAGAGCCACTCAGAAATCTTATCTGAAAATCCCTTTTCCTTGGTCTGCTCTGTGCTGTCCATATTTACTATCAGATACGAGTCATCAGTAAGATTTATCTTTAATATCTTAGTATAAAGCTCGCACAGAACCCTGTGTGCATCCTGCTGGCCTCGTCTGTCTACGCCCATCTTACGATAGTGTTCATCCTTCGCAGCGTACATTCTCTGCTCTGCCACCGCACCGAGCTGTCTAACCGAGGCACTCAAATCCTCATACTTGCTAATCCAACCATACGAAATCGTAAGACTCTTAACTATCTTGCCTGACCAGTTCTTAATGATATTATCAAAGTTATTAAGAACCTCCTTTATCTCGCTATCGCTGCAGAAAAGAATAGCTACGAACTCATCTCCACCAGTTCGATAAATTCGTCCATAAGATCCTAGTGCATCCTTCATACACTGGCATGCTCCGATGAGAAGCTCATCACCTGCCGTATGACCAAGGCTGTCATTTACCACCTTCAGACCATTCACATCCATCGAAATATAGATAAAGTTTTCGTCCTCCGGAGTGTCATTATGAGCATAGATATCCTCCTCGTAGGAGCGACGGTTTAAAAGTCCAGTAAGTTCATCAGTCTGAGCCTTCTTAACCAGTTTCTCCTCCTGTTTTTTCTCCTCATCTATGACACGAGTCGTATAAATAACCTTAGTGGCTTTTCCTGCTTCATCTGTCTCCATAGTGATAAAGCTGGCCAGAATCCATCCGACATTTTGCCCTAAAAGCTGACGCGAAATAATCATCTTCCCCTGCAGACGTTCAGGCAATGTAGTCAAATCAGTAAACTCAAGTGCAGCTTCCCTAAACTCCTCAGTTATGACTCTGCTCATAATCTGGATCATCATCTCTTTAGCGCCAAACTTATGGCTTACGATATCCTTTACCGCATTCTGAGCGGTGAAGGCCATCACAGAATCCTCTGCCAAATCTATAACATGCATACTGTAAAAGATATCGCCCAAAGCTCCTAGCGTAGAATAGTATTCATTTTTCTCGTCCAAGGCAGCCTGAAGCATAACCACCTTAGCCTGATCCTCACGCACTACATCATCTACATCATAGTGATAACCGCGCAGTGCTATTCCACCAGGAATCTTTGTGGAGGTTCCACCACATCTGACATAACGTTCTCCAAGGATAGGATGCCTCCACAGGTATGTATTCTCATCGAATTCACCCTGTTTCATCTTATCTACACTGGCAAGCACTGACTCGACAGCATCGGGAACTACGTTAGAGTACCAGTCTGTGTACGTCTTCTCCGGGCTTCTGTCTTTTCCTTCTATTCCAAGAAGTCTGGCCATCGTATCATCTACATACATGCGTGGTTCTTCACCATCTACCAGCTCTATACGCCAGATACCCATATTAGCGGAAGCCACCACGCCGTGAGTCTCTGTCAATGCATTTGACATGCTTCTGTTTTGTTCTGCAAGCTCGACACGCTTTCTGACATTTCTAAGAAGAACGTATGCCGCATAAGCGATGAGAATCAAACCGATTACAACAGTGGTCACCACTGAGTCCCTGGTGTATTCCACTATGATGGCATCAAAGGAAGCCTCTGGAACTATAATAGCCACCTTCCAATTCATACCTGGAATAACACTGACACAGATTCGTCCCTCACCCCTAGGCTCCTTATACGAAACAGGCTCCTCTGTTGCCTTACTTAATATTTCATATACCCTCGGCTTATCCTCCTGTGCTACGCGAAAGCCATCCATGAACATATCGAGTGTAAGATCCTTAATATACTCAGACTCCACTGTAGAGCAGATAACCATATTATCATCATCTATAAGAACACCATATATAGGCTGGCCGTAGAGTTCCGTCTGAAATAACGGTACCAGCTGTGTATTCGCCTCGATATAACCAGTTATTACACCCGCTATTTTATTATCGTAAAAAAGTGGTGTGTAAAAATTCATCAAGGTTTCTTTAGAAGTCTTTGGATGATAATTATTCCAAATACCGGTTCGTCCCTGTATACCCTCTATATAATATGTTCGGTCACTGGCATCAAATGGCTCACCCACATTCATGACATTCATGCCATCCTCACGGATGTACTCAATGTTGCCAAATGGAGTGTTATTTACCAGCGGCAAAATAGTCTTTGCAGGATTTTCTATCGTACTAGAAGTCATCGACTGTGCGACAGTGACCGCCGCAAACCTAATACTGCTCTCACCGTACTCTATTTCGTTGGCAATGTTTTCAGAAATATAACCCGCCATCTGGTTAGTCACATACTCTGCGCTGCTGACTACTTTCTTTCTCTGAACATATGTATACGCTAAAAGGGTGCAGATAATCAAAGCAATCACTACGATTGGCAGTATTACTCTAAATGGACTCCTCTTTTCATCTATATTCTTATAATTATCTTCTAACATAGCTGGTCTCCTAAAAGTCGAAACTTTGTCTTTTTAACAATACTATAAACGAGATTTTTAGTCAATCGTAGCTTTATTCCATCCGCACCTAAATGTGTGAGGTAACCGACCCATGAGATGAACTATACTTCCCAAAAAGAACAGTTGTTGTGAAAGTTTCTTCGCATACACCCATTTTATCAAAATAACGTGTGAATTTATTTTCCAGATATGATATAACTATAAAAACAAACTCATCAAAGGAGGACTAAAGATGACCATAGCAGAAGCACTCAGATTAACAAGAAATGAATCCGGCAAATCACAGGAATACATGGCTCTTGAGCTGGATGTCACCAGACGTACTATCGCAAACTGGGAGAGTGGCGTATCAGAGCCATCCGTCAGCCAATCCATCGCCTGGTTTAAGCTGGCTGACAAGAATCCTATTCCATACCTATTGCAGCTGACATACCCTGAGATGGATAAAATTTCCAGAAAGGATGACGATTCAAGGATACTGTCTGCCTTAATGCAGATAATAAACGACATGCCCGCTGAAGGCGTCCGACAGCTCATGTATCTCTTCTTTGGTGACCACGGAAGCTCACCACGCGCAGTCCTGCAAATGATTACAGCGCATCTGCAGACTCCGATGAAGGATCGTATTTCACATGGACAGCTCATAGCCACAGACTACGAGCTAGCCAAACGAACCGGCACCATCGCACGTCCTGACCATGTTCAGCCAGACTCTGACTGCTTAAACTCTGCCATAGAAGCAGCCAAAAATGCCGTCGAGAAAAATGCTAAAGAATACAGCGTCATCAACTGATGACGCTGCAATATTTCAAACGATAATTACGCTACTAATTAAGCTCTTCCCACGCTGTCTTTAGGCTGTCAATAATCTCAAGATGCTGTGGGCAGGCTGCCTGACAGGCACCGCACTCCAGACACTTATCTGGTGTCATGCCAGACTTCTTAAGCTCTGAGAGCTGCCAGATATGCTGTGGCTCTATATCATAGAGTGAGCCCTCATTCCATGATGAGAATACTCTAGGTATGTCTACGCCACCTGGGCAAGGCATACAGTATCTGCATCCGGTACAGCCTATCTTAGTACGAGCCTTATACGCTTCTCTAACCTTATCCATGAGCTCTAGCTCAGAATCAGACATGGCATTTGGTAGAACTGTGTCAAAGATTCGAAGATTATCCTCCACCTGCTTGGCCTCGTTACAGCCAGACAAAATAGTCATAATCTCTGGGTTATTTCCAAGCCAGCGGAACGCCCATTCTACAGGTGAACGCTTAACATCGAATTCATCATATAGAGCCTGAACATTCGATGGAGCCTTGGCAAGCTTTCCACCCAGCAAGCCCTCCATGATAACTACAGGTATACCAAGCTCTCCGGCCAGCTTCAGTCCCTTGGTTCCAGCCTGGTTATTTATATCCATGAAATTATACTGGATCTGAACCATATCCCAGTCATAGTCTTTTATGATATATTCGAAATCATCGTAAGAACCATGGAATGAGAAGCACTTATACCTAATCTTACCAGCCTGCTTCATGTCCTCGAAGAATTTGTCTGCGCCTATCTCCTTAAAACGAAGCCACTTCTCCTTATTTATTCCATGCATCAGGTAATAATCTATGTGGTCTGTCTGAAGCTTCTTTAACTCCAGATCAAGAAGTGCCTGCATGCTCTCATAGTCATGCACATGCTCTATAGGCATCTTCGTAGCGATGGTAACCTTATCTCTGTAACCATCTAAAAGAGCCTTTCCAAGCACTATCTCTGAAGTCTTATCCAGGTAAACATAGGCAGTATCAAGATAGTTAACCCCTCCGTCTATAGCCTGTCTGATAAGACCTATCGCCTTCTCCTCATTAATACAGCTATCCCCTGACGCAGCCCCGTTAAAACGCATGCAGCCAAGTCCAAAAATAGATGCTTCTTTTTCGATTTTGTCAAACTTTCTGTACTTCATTCTCTTTGCCCCCATATAATGTCTATATTAGAATAAAAGCTACCAGAAATCATTATACATCAAATCGTCTTAAAAAACTATCTTTATCTCTGTTCCCTCTGAAAGCTTACTGCTTATCTCTATCTTTCCAGCATGAAGCTCTACGATATGCTTCACAATGGCTAGCCCAAGTCCTGTTCCACCAGTCTCCCTGGACCTGCTCTTATCGACTCTGTAAAACCTCTCAAACACTCTATCTATATCTTCCTCAGGAATTCCTATTCCAGTATCCTTCACAGAAAGTACTACGCCTGATTCCTCCTTAAAAACAGATACCACTATCCTTCCATCAGGCACGTTATATCTTATGGCGTTTTGAATCAGATTATCCAAAAGCTCTATTAGCATACCACGATTAGATAACACAAAGTTATCCTCTCCTAAAAGGGTCATGCTGACATTCTTCTTCGCAGCGCTGTTCTGCAATAAATCTACCCGCTCCTTTGCCACCTCAAATATGTTTTGCTGCGAAAAGTTTACACCAGCTTCGCTGTGATCCAGCTCGGACAGTCTTATAATATCATTTATAAGAACCACCAGTCTGTCTGCATTCTTTTTTATATCCCCAGCGAATTTTATCTGCTTTTCACTGTCCACCATTCCATTTTCAATAAGCTCTGCATAGCCAGATATGGCTGTAAGCGGAGTTTTCAGCTCGTGAGAAACATTTGCTGTAAAGTCCTGTCTGTTTTTGGCAGCCGCCAAAATATCCTCATGTTGACTCCTAATTCGCACAATAAAGGGCGACAGCTCCTTGTAAACTGATTCACTAGGAACATCATCTATGTTCGCCGCTATCTCATTGATCGGCTTCATAAGCTGCTTTGTAAGAAGATTGCTTATAAAAACACATAGAATGATAATAAGCAAAATCAGAATAAGAATAATCGGAAAGACCTGCATAAAAACACTGCTTAAGGATCTGGCTTCAGTGGACACTCTAAGCACTGTATTATCTGAAAGAAGAAGCGCATAATAAAAGGTCTTCATATTCATGGTATCTGACTCTCTTATAGATTCGCCAAATCCATTTTCAAATGCAGACATAACCTCCGGTCTATCCAGATGGTTAACCATCTGATCAGCCTGCACATCATTATCATATAGAACCGTTCCATCACTTCCTATCCAGGTAATTCTAAGGTCTCGCTCATCATATACCACATCATCCCTGGCAAAATCGGACACACCCGCAATGGCAAGTGCTCCAGCAGTAATTCTAAGATCTTTTTTAACCTGTTCCCGAAAAAGACTGTAGCAGACCAAAATGATGGAAACCATGGTAAGAATCACGGCAAAAACCGTAACCATAATCAGTCTTAAATTGATTTTCTGTTTCATAGCTTCCCCTTTTTTAGATCTGCCTTATTCTATCACATAGCCTACATTTCTAACTGTTTTAATATAATCGCCTGCTGCACCCAGCTTTTGCCTTAGTGTTTTTATATGCATATCAACAGTTCTAGTTTCTCCGGCGAAATCAGTTCCCCACACCTTTTCCATTATGCTGTCGCGAGTCATAACACTGCCCTTGTTTAGGATAAGATACTTAAGCAGTTCGTACTCCTTATAGGTTAGTACTACCTCAGTTCCATTTACGCTGCAGCTATGTCTTTCATTGTTTATTTCTATCTCGTTAAAGGTTAACATCTCTGGCTCTACTGTGGCTGTCCTTCTAAGCAAAGCCTTTACTCTGGATATAAGCTCCATTACAGAAAATGGTTTTCTCAGATAATCATCAGCACCATTTTCTATTCCACGCACCAGATCCATCTCAGAAGTCTTGGCTGTAACCATTATTACCGGAATGCCTCTCGTTTCAGCCTGACCTCGAAGCTTTTTAATGATTTCATTTCCATTTTCATCCGGCAGCATTACATCTAACACCACAAGTTCCGGCACGGCTTTATGAAGTCCTTTATAAAAATCCAAGGCATTGCCAAAGGTAAAAATCTCATGTCCACTGCTTTTTAGCGCCACAGCCTCTATTTCCTGGATGCTCTCGTCATCCTCTACTATGTATATAAGAGCCATATTTCTCCCCTACCCTTTATTCCACTGTCCATCATTCCTCTTAATATTATCACATCGACAAAAAATATATAGGTAGCTTATGTAAAATCTATGTAAAATCTCGCCAACACTATGATTAACGTCTATCATCCAGCGAATACAAAACCCACTCCGCGATATTTGTAGCATGATCACCTATTCTCTCAAGGTATTTTGCTATCATAAGAATATCTAAACCAGATTCCCCTTCATCAGGATTTTGTGATATAAGCTTTATCAGCTCATATTTTACATTCACAAAAAGTGCATCTACGATATCATCATGCTTGATAACCTCATTGGCAATACTGACACTTTTTTCAGTAAACGCATCCACGCTATGAATTAACATCACAGCTGCCTCGCTGGCCATATGCTTTAAAACATCCAGTTTATCGTTCATCTCGTGCTCTGCCAGAAATTCTGTCATCTCACTGATGTCGACTGCATGGTCACCTATTCTCTCCATATCGGTCACCATTTTCATAGCCGCTGTTATCATTCTAAGATCTTTTGCCACAGGCTGCTGCTGAATGAGTAATCCAAAGCAAATGCTTTCGATTTCCCTTTGCATCTTATCTATATCATCGTCTGAGTTCTTTATCAGGTTAGCCTTTTCTACATTTCCATTTACGAGCGCATCTATGGCATCCTGGATATTTCGCTCTATAGCCTGACCCATTTGTATAAGCTTTTGGTTAAGTAAGCTGAGCTGCTCATCAAATTTACTTCTCATGTCGAACCTCCTTAAGTATTCTTAGCCGAATCTTCCCGTTATATAATCCTCTGTTCTTTTATCCTGTGGATAAGAAAATATATCGCTCGTCCTTCCGTATTCGACCATCTCACCGACCAGGAAAAACGCTGTATAATCAGCCACTCTCGAAGCCTGCTGCATATTGTGCGTAACCACCACTATTGTGTACTGCTTTTTGAGTTCCTCCATAAGTTCCTCGATCTTCAGCGTGGAAATGGGATCAAGCGCAGAGGTTGGCTCATCCATAAGCAAAACGGAAGGCTTTACGGCGAGCGCTCTGGCAATACAAATTCTCTGCTGCTGTCCACCAGACAATCCGAGTGCAGACTTTTTTAGTCTATCCTTAACCTCATCAAATATCGCCGCCCCACGAAGACTTTCCTCCACTATCTGGTCTAAGGTAGCCTTGTCCTTTATTCCATGAACCCTAGCACCATAGGCTATATTGTCATAGATGCTCATCGGAAAAGGATTTGGCTGCTGAAAAACCATACCTATCTTTTCACGAAGAATCGTGGTGTCTACACCAGGTTCATAAATATCCTCACCCTCGTAACAAACTCTACCTGTGATTTCTACATTTTCTACCAGGTCATTCATACGATTTAGTGTCTTAAGAAATGTAGATTTTCCGCAGCCACTAGGTCCTATAAACGCTGTCACCTTTTTCTCGTATATATCCATACTCACATTCTTAAGTGCCTGATTAGTTCCATAATATAAATTCAGATCTTCCACTGAAATAATAGCTTTTTCGCCCATGTTCTCGCCTCTCTTTACTGTTGTTTTGAAACATCGAATTTTCTGGTAAGAGCCTTTGTCGCCATATTTATTAAAAATACTATCACCAAAAGAACCACAGCTATTGCGTACGCAGTATTAAAATCACCCTCACTGGTAGCAGACAAATACAGCTGAATCGTAAGTGTTCCTCCTGATTGGAATATCTTTTCAAATATGCCAAGAATTCCCTTTGGCAAAAGCTTTGCTGAACCAGCCGTAAACAAAAGCGCTGCTGACTCTCCGACGATTCTTCCAATCGACAGAATCACGCCCGTAATGATTCCTGGCATAGCCGATGGAATTAAAATAGTTCTTATCATGTACCACTTGCCAGCACCTAAACCTATCGCGCCATTTCGATACCCACTAGGTACTGTCTTTAATGCTTCCTGTGTATTTCTTGTGATAAGTGGCAGAACCATAAGAATTAAAGTCAGCGAACCAGTGAGGATGCTGTAGCCCAGTCCCAGCGTTTCTCCAAAGAACATCATTCCAAACAATCCAAAAATGATAGACGGAATTCCTGCTAACACCTCGGTAGCAAACTCTATCAAAGCCACAAGCCTTCCCTGCCTAGCATATTCGTTAAGATATATGGCAGCACCTACTCCAATAGGCGTGGCTATCAGCATCGTAAGAAAGATTATCAATAAAGTATTTACGATATTACCCGCTATTCCCACAGTACCTTTTCTTACCGATGTCACAGTAGTCAAAAACTGCGGTGTCACACCTTTAAGTCCATGTGATAATACAAATGCAATAATAAATACAAGAAATAAAACGGCTACAAGGGAACAAAGGGCAATTAGTCCATACATGAAAATATCGCTAATTCTAACCTTTCTTTTAGTCATTTCCCAGTTCCCCCTTTCTCTTTAGCTTTGCCAGCAAAAGATTTATAATCATTACGAATATATAAAGCACAAGACCTACTGTGAAAAGCACCTGCCTGTGCAAGCCAGACGCATAGCTCATCTCACTGACAAGCTGTGTAGTTAAAAATCTTACCGAATTAAATGGCAGCGGTATGTTTACTGCTCCGCCGGCGACCATGTTAATAGCCATCGCCTCTCCGAGTGCTCTTCCTATTCCAAGGACTACGCCTGTCATGATTCCAGACTTTGCTGCAGGAAGTACTACCTTAAATATGGTTTGAAGCTTGCTGGCGCCCAGTGCCAGCGAGGCATGCCTTAGGCTATCAGGGACTGCCCTTATACTTGATGCGCTTACATTTATCACTGTAGGCAGAATCATTATTGCAAGAACAATGATAGCTGATATCAAATTGGCTCCGCCTGTGAATTGATGGGTTCGGCTGCCCGCAAATATCAGCTTTTCCAGCTTGTACATCAGCGGATTTAGCACCATTAGACCGATGAGTCCGTATATTACAGATGGAATGGCAGCCAATAGCTCTACAGCTGATGACAGCACCTTCGATATCCTTCTTCCTGCTGCAGTACTGCCAGTTATGTCAGTCAGAAAAACTGCTGTAAGCAGGCCAACTGGCACACCCAAAAGCACAGCGCCAAAGGTTCCTACAATAGATGAAAGTATAATATAAGCTATTCCAAAATACGGCTCTGATGCTGTCGGCTTCCATACGGTTCCAAATAATAAACTAGGAGCACCTACCTCTAGTATTGCAGGTGCTCCTTTTAGAAACATATAAAGCGTAATAGCCGACACCGAAACCACCGCAATAATAGCCATAAACAAAAACGTATGATTTGCTATTCTCTCAGAAATTCTTTTTGTGGTTTTTTTCATATTTTACGGTGCCTCTTTCATTAGTTAGGAATGATAAGTCCTACTGACTTAATAATCTCACTGCCATCAGCTGAGTGAATATACTCAAACCAAAGCTTTACAAGGTCATTTTGAGCTGAAACCTCACCCTTGGTGGCCATTACAAATGGACGCTGAAGTTCATATGAACCATTTAAAATATTTTCCTCTGTAGCAGCTACACCATTGATTTTTTCAGCGATAACAGAGCCATCCACCACATCAAGTGTTACATAGCCGGTAGCACCTGGAGTGGCAGCTACCTTTGCAAGAACCGCACCTGTAGAATCAAGCTCCTGTGCATACTTGCACGCATCCTTAACTCCACCCAGCTCCTCGAAGGCATCTCTAGTACCAGAGCCACTCTCACGGCCTATAACCACGATAGCCTCATCGTTTCCTCCAAGCTCCGACCAGTTTATGATTTCACCCTTATAGATACCTGCAAGCTGCTCAGAGGTTACATCAGTCACCGAATTATTCTTATCCACGATCACCGCGATACCATCCAGCGCGATTACATTTTCTGTAGCGCCACCAGCAGCTTCTGAATCCTTAATATGACGTGAAGCATTTCCGATGTTTACGCTACCCGCATTGAGTGATTCGATACCTGCACCTGAGCCTGTGTACTCAGTGGTAACTGTGATATCTGGATACTTCTCCATGAAGCCCTCCATCAAGGCTTCGCAGACCTTTTCCATAGATGTTGAGCCTGCAAGCGTAACAGTTCCTGTTAGCTTTTTGCTTCCGCATCCCGCTAAGGCCATACTGCAAAGGCATCCTGTCAATACTAGTGCCATTAATTTTGTGATTCTCTTTTTCATAACTTCCCTCTTTCCGACAAAAAAATGTCTCTTGTTTTCTTAATCACA
>JAZRWF010000066.1:0-8286 GCA_045599565.1 Lachnospiraceae bacterium | reverse complement strand
GAAGGGTGTGGCTAGCCCTGAGGTTTGGCCTGTTTTTCCTAAATGAAGGTTGTGGCTAGCCCAGACTCGTGGTCTTAATTTCGTGGACAGGCGATTTATGACCAAAAACAAGGGAATTCTGTGAAAATTCTGTGAAGTGTTGGTCTCTATTCTGAATTTGTCGCTACAAGACCAAAAAATGGCGAAAATCGTCGATTTTTGGTCTTGAGAGCTCAAGTAGCAAATTAAGACCACGAGTCAGGGTTAGTGAATGCGTAGAGGTATATCAAACACGAGTCAGGGTAGAGAAAACGTAGTGGGGTGAGCAGGAACCACGAGCACCTTTTTTGTTTGACCTTGGGAGGCATTTTGGATATAATATATAAGATTATGAACTAATTTGGAGAAATGTGTCGTGTCCAAGAAAAAAAATACTGCTAATCAAGTGGGCAAGCCAGAGTCGAAACTTGCTGAGACCGTAAAAAAGGACGCCGATTACAAGGCTGTAAAAAGAGAATTTGACGAGAAAAAGCTGAAGGAAGAGCGTGCCGAAAGGAAGGCACAGCGCAGAAAGGATGCGCTGGCTGCTACTGCGGTGGCGCTTATAACCGGACTTTTGGTGGGCTTGGGTGCATGGGCTATAAATCATGGAAATATGAGTCCTGATTCTAGAGCTAAAACAGCGGATCTTCCGGATGCACTTGTTACGTCAGTGAGTCCTAAGTTTATCGAGGTGGAGGAAGAAGAGGCTTTGGAGCCTATCCTTACCGCGACCTTTAATATGGCTGGCGAGCCTTTCGTGTATGAGGTGTACGAGGGCGATGATATTTCTGCAGAAGCTTTGAAAAATGAGCTGGGGCAGTACGTGAAGGCTGGAAAGGATGCCGAAATCGTATTTAACAAGGATAAGGATGAGTACGAGATTAGCCCTGAAGAGGTGGATGTCTGCATAGACTTTGACGCGGTATCTAAGTTCTTAGGAGGCCTCATCAAAGGTGGCTTTAAAGCCGTGGACAACACAGCCTCGAAGACTACTATATACTCTACAGTGGTGACAGCGGATTCACTGAAGGAGGAATGTGATACTCTAAATGATGATTATCACTTTGGAACTGTCGCATACGTCTGGGAGGGCGTTTCTGAGGAGGAAACAAGAGAAAACCTCACTGTCACCGGAGCTATGAAGAAGGCGTGGACTTTGCCGGATGGCGGCTATGACGAGGCTGCTGCGAAGGAGTGGATAGCAGGTGTGGCAGAAAAATATGACACCTATAAGAAGCCTAAAAAGTTCATCACTCATGATGGAAAAGAGGTTACCTTAGAGGATTCGAGCTATGGCTGGCAGATAGACCAGGCGAAGTCCTTGAAGGAACTCATGACCGCTCTTAAGGAAAAAGATAATCAAATTTTAGATTTTTCTTATTCGAATGAGGCTTATGGCCACGAAAATGGCACAGATTATGGCAAAACTTATGTGGAAGTCGATATTTCTGGACAGCATGTATATTATTATAAGAATGGAGAGTTAACCTTGGACTCTGACTGTGTGACTGGTGACGCGAAGAGAAAGCGCGACACGGACCCGGGTGCGTGGGCTATCTTTTATATGCAGAGGAACCGCACACTCATCGGACCAGGTTATGCTTCATTCGTATATTATTGGATGAATTTTAACCATGGAGAGGGCTTGCACGACGCTACATGGCGAAAGGCGAGCGAATTTGGCGGGGAGACCTACAAAGGCAACGGCTCGCACGGCTGTGTGAATCTGCCAAAGGAGTGGGCTGCACAGATGTATGAGGAAGCTTACATAGGCATGCCAGTCATGGTTTATTAGTTTTAGGAGGTTAGATATGACCTATTTAGACAATATCAGACGCGTGGTTCCGTACACCCCAGGTGAGCAGCCTGTCGTGTCGGATATAATCAAATTAAATACTAACGAGAACCCTTATCCACCTGCACCAGGTGTGTATGATGCGCTTAAGACCTGGGATGCGACAGAGTTTAGAAAGTATCCAGAGCCAAATATCGCATCGCTTCGAAGGGCTATCGGCGAGTATCACGGCGTGGATGCTGCGAATGTATTTGTCGGAGTGGGCAGTGATGACGTGCTGGCGATGTCCTTTATGACTTTTTTTAATTCAGATAAGCCAGTGGTTTTCCCTGATATCACCTACAGCTTTTACGATGTGTGGTGCGATCTTCTGAAGATTCCTTATAAGAGGTTTGCGCTGGATGAGAATTTTGAGATAGTTAAAGGGGATTATGTAAAAGCCCCTTCAGTCAGCTGCGCTGACAGCTTCCCAAGAGGAGAAGCCTGTGAGTTCGGAGGGGTGGTTATTCCGAATCCTAACGCACCTACTGGCGTGGCAGAGCCTGTTTCATTTTTCGAGGACATCATAAAGGCACACCCTGAGTGCGTAGTCATAATAGATGAGGCTTATGTTGACTTTGGCGCGGATACGTGCCTTCCACTTGTAGAGAAGTATCCGAATGTGGTGGTCGTTCGAACCTTCAGCAAGTCGAGGTCTTTGGCGGGAAGCCGAATCGGCTATGCCATCGGACCAGCTGAGCTTATCAAATATCTGCACGACGTGAAGTTTTCTTATAACAGCTACACCTTAGATAATCTGACCATGGCGATGGGAATCGCCAGCGTGAAGGATGAGCTTTATTTTAAGGAGACCGTGGCTAAGGTGGTAGCGACCAGAGAGTGGACTAAGAAGGAACTGTCTAGGCTTGGCTTTAGCTTCCCGGATTCGAAGACGAACTTCATCTTTGCATCGCCTTCAGCAGAGTGCGGAAAGACAGCCGGTCAAATATTTGATTATTTAAAGAGTAAGAATATCTTCGTGCGCTACTGGAACAGCGAGAGGATTAAGAATAATATGCGTATCTCCATCGGAACGGACGAGGAGATGAAGAAGCTTATCGAAACTTTGGAGGACTATTTATGCAGGTAATCATAAATGTTTTAAAAGGCTTCGTGATCGGCCTGGCGAATATCATCCCTGGAGTGAGCGGCGGCACGCTCATGGTTTCCATGAACGTCTATGATAAGATTATCGATTTGATATCGCATTTTTTCAGCAGGCTTAAGAGCTCACTGGCATTCCTTTTGCCTATTGTAATAGGTATGCTTATAGCCATCGTGGCAGGAAGCTTTGGAATCAGCTTTATATTCGAGCAGTACCCGGTGGTGGCTAAGTGCCTGTTTATAGGTCTGGTGCTAGGTGGTTTGCCTGCTATATTAAAGAAGATTAAGGGTAAGAAAATCGGTATCACAGCCATCTTTTGCATGGCGCTATTCTTTCTTTTGATTATATGGATGACCTTTGGCTCTCCTGTAGAGAAGAATGCCACTGTTTCGTTTGATATCGTGGGTATCATAACACTTTTCGTAGTAGGTATCATAGCGGCGGCTACCATGGTAGTTCCTGGTGTGGCAGGCTCTATGGTGCTTCTTATCATAGGCTATTATAATCTCATAGTCAGCACTGTATCCAATACAGTTTTAGCGTTAAAGGATGCGGATCTGATGGGATTTTTAAACTGCATAAAGATTCTTATTCCATTTGGAATCGGTGTGATAGTCGGTATATTTGCGGTAGCAAAGGCGCTTGAGTACCTGTTTAAAAAGTTTCCTACGCAGGTGTACTGCGCTATCATCGGACTTTTAGTGGCATCACCTATAGCGATTTTGGCAAACGGAGGGCTGCCGGGACTTAATCTGGAGACCGTAGTTTGTGGAATATTGGCACTTTTGGTGGGAATAATAGTTTCTATGAAGCTTGGAGAAAAGTAATTTTTCATATAATGGAGGTGTTCGTATGCGACATATGATGAGTCCTTTGGACATGACTGTTGAGGAGCTGGAGGGTTTGATGGATTTGGCCGATGATATCGTGGCACATCCTGATTACTACGCGCACAAATGCGATGGAAAGAAGCTTGCGACCTGCTTCTATGAGCCTTCGACTCGTACCAGACTTTCTTTTGAGGCTGCTATGTTGAATTTGGGAGGTTCGGTGCTGGGCTTCTCATCAGCCGATTCCTCTTCAGCGTCTAAGGGCGAATCTGTGGCGGATACCATTCGTGTTATCAGCTGCTACGCGGACATTTGCGCCATGAGACATCCGAAGGAGGGTGCGCCTATGGTGGCAGCAGAGCATTCTTCCATTCCTGTGATAAATGCCGGTGACGGCGGACATCAGCACCCGACACAGACTTTGACGGATCTTTATACCATCAGAAGCCTGCGCGGCGAAATAAAGAATCTTACGATAGGTCTGTGCGGAGATTTGAAGTTCGGACGTACCGTTCATTCGCTTATAAATGCGCTTAGCCGTTATGAGGGGATCAAATTTATTCTCATAAGCCCACCTGAGCTTCGCGTGCCGGATTACATCCGAGAGGATGTTTTGGATAAGCTGAACATTCCATATGAGGAGGTAGAGCAGCTCGACAGCGCGATACCTGAGCTTGATATTTTATACATGACCCGCGTGCAAAAGGAGCGTTTCTTCAATGAAGAGGACTATTTGCGCATGAAGGGCTACTATATCTTAGATAAGAAGAAGATGGCTCTCGCGAAGGATAAGATGCTGGTGCTTCATCCGCTTCCACGTGTAAATGAGATCTCGGTCGAGGTGGATGATGACCCTAGGGCATATTATTTCAGGCAGGCTCAGTGCGGCGTGTACATTAGAATGGCGCTTATACTGAATCTTTTGGGGTTGGCGTAGTTTTCAGGAGGTGTTAGCATGCTTAATATATCTGGAATTCATCAGGGTTACGTTTTGGATCACATTCAGTCGGGAGACAGCCTAAAGATATATGATTATCTGGGGCTTGGAAAGCTCGGAGGCGACTGCACCATAGCTATGATTATGAATGCGAAGTCTAAAAAGATGGGGCACAAGGACATCATAAAGGTGGAGTGTCCGGTAGGTTCTATCGACCTCGATATTTTAGGCTTTTTAGATCACAATATCACTGTAAACGAGATTCAGCATGACGAGATAGTGGCAAAGCATAAGCTCAGACTGCCACCACAGATTAAAAATGTCATCACCTGTAAGAATCCACGCTGCATTACTTCTATAGAGCAGGAGCTGGATCAGATATTCGTGCTGGCGGATGCCGAACATGGTGTTTATAAATGCAAATGGTGTGAGGAAAAGCATATTTAATGTCTAGATACGCAAAGGTTATCATAGATATCAGCATAGCGAAGCTTGACAGACCCTACAGCTACCGCATCCCGGCGGGGCTGGAAGGGTCTATTAAGGTTGGAGATGCAGTTTTAATACCCTTCGGCAAAGGTGACACCAGGCGCAGAGGCTACGTAGTGGACATATCAGATGATGCAGAGTGCGATGAGTCCATGGTAAAGGAGCTTATTGGGCATGTGCCAGGTGCTCTTTCGGCAGAGGATAAGATGATAGCCTTGGCAGGCTTCATAAAGAGAAATTTTGGCGGAACTATGACTCAGGCCATAGATGTGTGTATGCCTGTTAAGAATGTGAAGGCGCCAAAGGTGGAGTATGAGCTGGTTCTATCGGCGTCTTTAGAGGATGCACAGGAATTTTATTATGGACTGCTTTCTATGGGTAGGCGTTCCAAGAGAAAAGAGGAGTTATTAATTTATCTTTTAACTGTTCCTGAGCATAGGGTGTCTTTTGCATCAGCTAGGCAGATGTTCGGTGCGGACGCATCGGTGGTGGATGGGCTGTGCGCTGCTGGGGTAATTAGGAAGGAGCGAAGCAGGCTGTTTAGAAGACCGGCTGTGGCGGATGAAGGCAGAGAAGTTATATCTGAATTAAATAAAGAGCAGAGGGATGTGTACGAGAGGGTGGCTGCTTTTTTGGATACGTCTGATTCTTTAGGAGCTTGTAAGCCGGGTGCGTTTTTACTTCAGGGGGTTACTGGCTCTGGAAAGACGGCTGTGTATATAAAGCTGATAGAAGAGTGTGTGGCTATGGGGAAGCAGGCGATAGTTCTCATTCCAGAGTTCGCGCTCACATATCAGACCCTGCAGAGATTCTACGCTGTGTTTAAGGACAGGGTGGCTGTGGTAAATAGTAAGATGACACCCGCCCAGAGATATGATGCATTCGATCTGGCTAAGACTGGTGAAGTGGATGTTATGATAGGACCTAGATCAGCCTTGTTTACACCGTTCTTAAATCTAGGTTTGATTATAATAGACGAGGAGCATGAGACCAGCTATCGCAGTCAGAATGTGCCGAGATACGATGCGGTGCCGGTAGCTGTGGAGAGATGTCGGTTAGAGAATGCTGTAGTGCTCCTTGGCTCCGCCACGCCTAGGGTGGAATCCATGTATAAGGCGAGGTCGGGTGAATATGAGCTGTTGACTTTGACGCAGAGAGCCAGAGGAAGCATGGCTACTGCAGAGATAGTGGATATGCGTGATGAACTCAGGCACGGAAATCGCTCGATTCTTTCGGACAGGCTTAAGGAGCTAATCGAGGATCGGCTTAAGAAGAAGGAGCAGAGCCTTCTGTTTTTAAATAGAAGGGGCTTAAAGAGCTTCGTTAGTTGCAGGTCATGCGGTACTGTGATAAAATGTCCACATTGTGATGTGTCCATGGCGCTTCATGGCGATGCATCGTCTGGTGGTCGCGAGTATCTTAAGTGCCATTACTGTGGGTTTTCTATGGATAAGCCTGCGGGCTGTCCTTCGTGTGGTTCGAAATATATAGGTGCTTTCAAGGCAGGAACACAGAGCCTGGAAACTGAGGTTAAGAAGTTTTTCCCTACGGCAAGAGTGCTTCGAATGGATGCAGATACCACCACAGGAAAGGACTCTCATCAGGATATTTTGTCAGCCTTTTACAGAGGGGAAGCAGATATACTGATAGGAACGCAGATGATAGTTAAGGGACATGATTTTCCTAGAGTCACGCTAGTGGGTGCGGTAGCAGCCGATATCAGCCTGGCGGCTGGCGGATATGCTTGTGCGGAGAGGACATTTGATCTCTTGACGCAGGCTGTGGGACGAGCTGGACGAGGCATGGCTGAAATGGGGCTTTCGCCTGGAGTGGCTGTGATTCAGACCTATAAGCCGACGGATTATGCTATAGAGGCATCGGCTTCTCAGGATTATGATAGGTTTTATGAGCAGGAGATAGCATTCAGGGGACTCATGAATTACCCTCCAGTGGGACACATGCTTACGATTCTTATGAGTCATGCGGATATGAAGGTACTCACTGGATTTTCCGAAGAATTAGCGGGAGAACTTGGAGTAATTTATTCTAAATTAAATATTTTGGGACCGGTGGATGCATCGGTTTCTAAGGTAAAAGACTTATATTATAGAGTAATACATGTTAAATCGAGATTATATAATGACTTGATTGATTTAAAGGACTGCTTTGAAAAGAAACTTCTGGATGACAGGTCAGGAGTTCATGTTTTCTTTGACTTTGACGGTGAATAATTTTTGTATGAGGTGTAAATATGGCGATTCGAGAGATTAGAGTGGTAGGCGATGATTGCTTAAAGAAGGTGTGCAAGCCGGTGGATAAGCTGACTTTGCGCCAGAGAATTTTGATCGAGGACATGCTGGATACCATGTATGAGGCAAATGGCGTAGGCCTGGCTGCACCGCAGGTGGGCGTGTGCCGAAGAATAGCTGTTATAGACGTGGGCGAGGGACCTATCGTGCTTATAAATCCGGTGATTATCTCTATGGATGGCGAGCAGACCGGAGACGAGGGCTGCCTTTCACTTCCAGGCAAGGCTGCGCAGGTAACCAGAGCTAACCACGTGGTGGTCGAGTATTATGATGAGGAAATGCAGAAGTGTGTCGTGGAGGGAGAGGAGCTGTTTGCGAGAGCTTTGCAGCATGAGATAGAGCATTTGGATGGGCACATGTACACGGAGAAGGCTGAAGGGCCAATACATGATGTGCATTATGAGGAAGACGACGAAGAGGAAGCCTAGGGCTTCCTTTTTTATGGTTTGCTTTTGGGGCGCTCGTTTAAAGCTTTATAACGAGCTGTGGATGCTATTAAGCTGGGGTTACGTCTTTTCTAGGTGCTTCATGGGAAATAGACGTAGGAAATTAGGTGTTTTAAGCTAGGGTTACGTCTTTTATAGGTGTTTCATGGGAAATAGACGTAGGAAATTAGAAAGTTTAGTGCTGGACTACGTCTGGAAAGGGAAATAGTTTGAAAAAAGACGTAGTCTTCAGAAAATAGCTGCTGAAAACTACGTCTGAATATTCTATAAGCACGATTTTAGACGTAATGGGTCGATACTAAGCTTATAACGCGC